>NZ_JARGEJ010000022.1:0-69580 GCF_029211245.1 Robertmurraya sp. DFI.2.37
GAACCATTGATGATGGGGACGTAATCTCACTCATCCGTAAATTCTTGGTGAGTGGCGTACAAATTGATGAAGAATATAAGGAAACAGTGATAGGCACTCCGCAAGGAGGAAACTTATCTCCCTTACTTAGTAATATTATGCTGAACGAATTGGATAGGGAATTAGAAAATCGAGGATTACAGTTCGTTCGCTACGCTGATGACTGTATTATTATGGTGAAAAGTGAGATGTCAGCTAAACGAGTCATGAGGTCTGTATCGAGATTTATCGAAGAAAAACTAGGATTAATTGTAAATGTGGAAAAATCAAGAGTAACGAAGCCTAGTGACCCCGATATGAAGTTCCTAGGGTTCGGGTTCTTTAAAGACTATCGAGCTGATTTGTATAAAGCAAGACCACATCAAAAATCCCTAGAAAGTTTTAAGTTCAAACTTAAATTGCGAATGTGTATCTGGAAGAAATGGAAAACAGCGAAAAATCGCAAGAAAAACCTTATTAAATTAGGTATGGATAAATATAATGCCTATAAAAACAGCCACACAAGTAAAGGTGCGGCTCGAATCGCTAACTCATGGGTACTCAGCACCACTATAACAAATAAGAGATTAGCCCAATTCGGACTACTCTCTAGTCGACAACATTACATGAAAGTGCATGTTTAGTATAGAATTGAACCGCCGTATACGGATCCGTACGTACGGTGGTGTGAGAGGTCGGATAATCAATTAATGATTATCCTCCTACTCGATAATTGTTCTTAGCAATGAGAATGGGCACTTATTCCTCAGCCCAGAAAAACTGATATATTTGCAAAATTTCCCAAACTTGAAGAGATGTAAGGCCGTCTAACCGCAAAAGGTCATCCGCGTAGCTGTTTTAGTGAACCCATTTTTCCTCACCATTTTTGTTGTGAAAACATTTTGCAACATTTATGTAACTTTATCAATGATATTGAAGTCAAAAAAGTGAAGACAATTTTTAACATATTTATATTTACGAATTTTTTCGTTCAAAGGAGGATGAATAGTTGATGAAAAGGAGAGCGTTTTTTATCACTGCTGCTACGATTTTACTTTGTTCTGTTGCGCTCTATGTTCTTAATAAGGATGATAGCGCTAACCGTCAAGCAAAAGCTCTACCGTTTGCAACCGATAACAGTACAGGTCCTGTTATTTCGTCAAAAGAAAAGCTTAATCAATACTTTAAAAGGGTAATGAAGGAGGAACGAAGCAATTTCAGCTTATATAAGATGGAAGAATCGACTACAGTAGCAGAAGATAGTAGTGGATCTTCTGAGAATAGTGCACAAGCATTTGATGCTTCAGAAACGAATAATCAAGTACAAGGGGTGGATGAAGCGGATCTTGTCAAAACGAATGGAAGTCATATTTTTCAAGTTGTCGACGGAAAAGTGCATATTATCGAGACAAATGATGGCGATGATATGAAATTACTTCATTCATTTTCCTTTCCAGATCACTTTTCTCCGTCAGAACTGTTTCTCCATGGTGATAAGCTGTTAATTGTTGGACATAGCTATGAGGAAATGGAAGCTTCTAAGAAGGTAGACGATTCAAATAAGATGATGATTGCTCCTATCAATGAGATGACTAAGGCAATCGTCTTTAATATAAAAGACCCGAGCAACCCAAAGGAAGAAAGAACGATATCCCTTGAAGGCCATATTGTGTCGATGCGCAAAATAGACGGAAAAGTGTATGTTGTGACAAATCAATTTCCCCAATATTGGCTGTTGAGGGAAAATGAAGATGTGGATTTAAGACCTCGTTATACAGATAGTACTGTAAGTGGAGAAAATCTCTCTATCGGTTATGATCAAATTCACATTTTTCCTCAATCTAAAGAAGGAAATTATACCATTATTGCTGCATTTGATTTAGAAAACCCAGAAAAAGAGGCCAAGATCACTACGTATTTAGGCGGGGGAAATCAACTTTATATGTCTAAGGAAAATTTATATATTGCCCTGCAAAATTGGGAGATCAGACCGTTAAGTGATCGACCAGATGCTACAGTGAACACAACCATTTATAAATATGCAATCGACAATTTAAATGTAGACTTTGTTCATTCTACCGAGATCGAAGGGACAATTTTAAATCAATTCTCAATGGATGAGCATAACGGTTATTTTCGAGTGGTTACGACTGAAGGAAGTACATGGAATGAAGGTAATCCGTCTGCCAATCATTTATTTATTTTTGATGAGCGTTTAGAAAAGGTAAGCTCTATTGAAGATTTAGCAAGAGGAGAAAGAATATATTCAGCACGTTTTATGGGAGAAAAAATTTATATGGTTACTTTTAAAGAAACAGACCCTCTATTTGTCATTGATGCATCTAAACCTGAAAAACCAGAAGTTTTGGGAGAATTGAAAATTCCTGGATTCAGCAACTATCTTCATCCCTTTGATGAAAATCATTTAATCGGTTTTGGTCACGATACAAAAGTTGTACCGGCAAAAGACTCAAGTGAACCTTTAATTTTCACGGAAGGTGTTAAGCTCTCCTTATTTGATGTATCAGATATGAAAAATCCGCAAGAAAAGTTCACGAAAGTGATTGGAGGGAGGGGCACATATTCACCGTTAAATCATGATCATAAAGCACTATTATTCGATAAGGAGAAAAATATTTTCGCATTCCCAATCAATATTTATGAAGAGATTGAGGGAGAGAATTTTGAAGAAGGTTTTAAGTTTCAGGGAGCACACGTATACAATATTGATCTAAATCAAGGCTTCCAATTAAGATCTGAGATCAGCCATATGAAAGGAAAGCAAATATATGAAGAATGGCATAATGAAATTAGGCGACTCCTCTATATAGATGACACCCTGTATGTCCTTTCAAATGCAAAAATTACATCACATTCACTCGCCGACTATAAGTTAAAAGATGAATTAATAATGAATTAGTTATGATTAAGAAAAAACTCAAATCTATCGTTTGAGTTTTTTCTTATTTTTGAAACTTTTTCCTTCTGCCTTTGTCTAAAAACATGAGCTCAGAAAGCATGTTAAAAGGGGTTTAGTAATGGAGTTAATTAGCAGATTTGTTTTATACATTGATAATGCTTTTTATTTGAGTCATTTTAGCAAAGGGATCATTATTTGGTCACTGACTGCTCTTTCAATCTATGGAATCTTTACTTTTTTTTATAAGGCTTGGGATGAAACAAGAATGGCAACTTATGTTGGTTTTATGGTGAGACTCGTCTTATTAATTGGGTTATCTATTGAAATGTTGCATCAAGTAAATATAACCGAAATATCCGCTTTGTATTATGAGCGTCAGCCATCCTTACGTCAGTTTTTGCACTTTCTCTTTTTTGGCTACATCATTGTTGTTGGCTTTTATTATATCGTCACACTTAAACAAAACAAGACAGAAGGGCTGTTTTTTACCTTTGATATAGCCGTTTTAACACTCCCGTCGTTTCAGTTAATCACCAGTCTTGTTATGTATTTACTAAATGGGGAACTTAGCCAATCCGAAATGCTCGGTTTACTAATTATTCTTATCATTATAATAGCAAGTCTTTACTTGTTTTTTTCAAACTATTGGGAAGTACGTATGCGCACGCTCATTCCCTTTTATTTCATTGTTATAAGTGTTAGTTTACTTGCATTTTTAGTAGGTTTTAGAATTATGGAGTTATCCAATTTATTTGTCTTTTTGACATTATTAATGACGTATCATCTTATTAAAAATAGCAAGTGCAGTTGGCTAGAAAAGGTGAAACGTCCGTTTTCGTTTACCGTTGCTATCCTCTTTCTTATCTTGTGCAATCCACTCTATAATGTTGCTGACTTTGCCCTTGCTTCAACAAATGCCGAGGTGAGGTTACGTTATTTCGATTCGACTAAATTGATCCAGTTAAAGGAAGCAAAGGAGATAGCGCAGAATATTACTGGAGATGAGCATTTTTTGTTTCAGCAGCCAGAAACGGAAGATTTTCATAATCGTTATTGGTTCAGGTCGAAAAATTATTCTGTGGAAATTGATGGAATTTCAGGAGCAGTGTTTAGTCTTCAACGTCAAACAGAATCGGTCGGTAAGAAGTTGTCACCTGAAGAATATGTGAATAAGTCCAAGCAATTGTTGGGAAAATTAGGAAGAACCTTGCTTAGTGATGAACAAATTTTAACTTCAATATCCGAGGAAAATGGATTTGTTCATATTGAAATGGCTCCGAAATTAACAAGTGGAGCGCAAATGCCTGGCGTTTTAATGACAACTTTTACATGGGAAAAGGAATCACTTGTTGCATTCTACGAACGATTTAATCTTTATCCTGTTGAAAATTTGAAGGGCATTGAAATAAATACTAAAGAGATAAACTCGATCTTGAAAGAATGGTATACAATGCTTGAACAAGAGATGCCCGATTATGTAATTGAGGATGTTCAATACGGTTACAGTAATCGGACAATTGAAATTTATTTGCTAACAGCAAAAGGACATAGCATTCACTTAGACGGTCATACGGGTGAAGTATTATATTTTGCTGGAAATCTAGAAAATGATGAGGAAGTAGATTTCGAGGAAATGGAAACAAAAATATTAGCAAGTAAAAACATCCATTTTAAAAATTGGAAAAGAGAGCGTGTCTCGATTTTTTGGGAGTGGCGCGAAAACGATCCAGATGATATGAAGCTTTCCTACGTACACCAATTTGCTCATACAATAGGAGACCCCCTATTCATATATGATAAGGGGATCGACTATTACCATAAGGTAGAGCGCCATGTGAAAATTGATTCTAGCAAAGAAGCTTACGCGATCATCGCAAAGGAAATAGATTATACTCCTTATGCTTCAAGAGCAAAGCTGACTGAAGTTATAGATGAAAATGATCAAATTCGATTAGCATGGCTAATTGTGATTCAACCATATAAACAATCAGAACATCGCCTTTACTTAGTAGATATAGAAACGAAAGAGTGGGTTTCTCTTTATGAATAAAAAAGATGAGTGTGCATTATTTCAAGATTTGTATGAATTGTATGTGGATGATGAAGTAGAGGAAGAAACTAAAAAGTGGATGAGTGAGCATGAGAAAAACTGCACTCATTGTCATAATGGGGAGAACGCTAGGAATGTTATACGAGTCGATGTTGAAGAAAATGGAAAAATATGGGGAATCCGAATATTGATGATGCTTATTTATAGCCTGTTTATTTTTCTTTCAATTTGGATGTCCATTTGGTACTGGTGGTAAATGAGCGGCTGGAAGACGTTAGAGGAGCTTTATGCCCTATATTATGATGAGATCTTTCGATATTTACTTCAACGTACGAGGAAAAGAGAACTTGCTCAAGATCTAACTCAAGACACATTTTTGAAGGCATTTAATGGATTAACCTCATTTAAAGGAAAATCGAGTATTAAAACATGGCTTTACACAATTGCCCATAATACTTTTATTAATTGGTATCGACGTGAAACAAAATATAGTAACTATTCCCTTGAAGAAACCTACTCTCTGGAACAAAAAATATATGAAAATCCAGAACATGTGATTGAAAAAAAAGCAGAACAGGCTGAAATGATGAAAGCGATCCAGTTTTTAAAAGAGGATTTTCAGGCTGTTTTAATATTGCGCCAATATCAGGAACTAACATATGAGGAAATAGCTGAAGTTCTTGGCTGGAAGCTTTCAAAAGTGAAAACCAATCTCCATCGAGCCAAGCTTGAACTGCGAAAGCAGCTACTTAAACAAGAGGGTGATCGAAATGAAATGTAACTTAGTGAGAGATTTGTTGCCACTCTATATAGAAGGGGATTGCTCTAGTAGAACGAATCGAATGGTTAAAGAGCATCTCCTAAATTGTTCAAAATGCCGAGAATTATATGAAATAATGGAGCCACCGATTGATCTAAAGTTTGTATTACCTCAAGAGAGTATGAAGGATTTGGAAATACGGCAAAAAAAACTTTGGAGAAAATATTATGGCCGCCTTATTTTGAAGGGGAGCTTGCTTTTTATTGTCGTTTATTCGGCTGTGCTCTCGTTTATAGAGCTAATTAAATAACGGAATCCTTTATGAGAAATGCTTGGACTATACAAAATAAGTTCTAGCATTTTCATTTGAAATGGATTTTTCTGAAAAAAGAGAATGTGGGTCAATTTTTAATCAAGAATGATTTACATTTTCATTTGTCATGGTTATGATATATTTTAGTAGTTTACTAACATGGTGAAATGGAATAAAAATATGTCAGTTAGAGAGGATTTACATTCATGATTCGTCGCTTTATTTCTTATTATAAACCTCATAAGAAATTATTTACGCTTGATTTTACAAGTGCTATTATAGTAGCTTTATTGGAGTTGGCGTTTCCCCTTGCTGTTCAGTGGTTTATCGATGATCTTTTGCCTGATGAAAATTGGTCAATGATTGTCTCAGTGAGTGCAGGGTTGCTTGCTCTATATTTAATGAGTATGTTCCTACAATATATCGTCAATTATTGGGGGCATAAGCTGGGAATTAATATTGAAACGGATATGCGACAGGAGTTGTTCCAGCATGTGCAAAAGCAATCGTTCCGCTTTTTTGACAATACAAAAACGGGGCATGTGATGAGTCGGGTCACGAATGATTTATTTGACATTGGAGAATTAGCCCATCATGGACCAGAGGATGCTTTCATCGCTGTGATGACTTTTGTCGGTGCATTTTGGATTATGCTGACGATCAATGTCCAGCTCGCTCTTGTAACCTTTTTAGTTGTACCTTTTCTTATATGGTTAATTACGTACTGTAATATTCATATGAATAAGGCTTGGAAAAGAATGTACGGAGAGATTGCTGATATCAATGCCCGTGTTGAAGATGCTGTATCTGGTGTCCGCGTCGTGCAATCATTCACGAACGAAAAATTCGAAATTTCGAGATTTACAACCAATAATCAGAGATTTCGTACGGCAAAATTAGCAGCTTATAAGGTCATGTCCTATACTTCTGCTGGAATGTATATGATGACGCGTTTATTTGTGTTAATCGTGTTAGTTTATGGTGCTTGGTTAAGCTTTAAAGGAGATCTCTCATATGGAGAACTCGTCGGCTTTGTTCTTTATGTAAATGTACTTTTTAAACCAATCGATAAAATCAGTGCATTGATGGAGCTATATCCTAAGGGAATGGCAGGATTCAAGCGATTCACTGAGTTGATTGATACGATCCCTGAAGTACAGGACAAAAAAGATGCCATTGAAGTACGGAATTTACAAGGCGATATTACCTTAAATAACGTAAGCTTTGCATATGATAAAAGTAAGCAAGTGCTTGATAATATAAACTTGCAGATTCGTTCTGGTGATACGGTTGCTTTTGTGGGCCCATCTGGTGCTGGAAAAACAACGATCTGTTCTTTAATCCCTCGTTTTTATGATGTGGATGGAGGAAGCATTACGATAGACGGAATGGATATTCGCGACATGACGAAAAAATCTCTCCGTTCCAATATTGGCATCGTGCAACAGGATGTATTTCTATTTACTGGTACGTTAAAAGAAAATATTGCTTATGGCAAGCTTGATGCAACAGATGAAGAAATTAAAGCAGCGGCTCGACGTGCTCATCTTGAGGATTTTATTTATTCCCTTCCAGATGGCTACGAAACGCAAATTGGTGAACGTGGACTTAAGCTTTCTGGTGGACAAAAACAACGCATTGCCATTGCTCGCATGTTTTTAAAGAATCCACCGATACTAATTTTGGATGAAGCAACATCTGCATTGGATACAGAAACAGAATTAATTATTCAGAAGGCGTTAAATGATCTTGCCCAAAATAGGACGACATTAATAATTGCCCACAGACTGGCAACGATTCGCAACGCGGACCGTATTGTCGTCGTGACGGAGGATGGCATTGCAGAAGAAGGAAGCCACGATGAATTGATCAAACGTGGTGGAATTTTTGCAAATCTGCACAACGTACAATATCAACAGAGCTAAACGTTCTTTTATAACACCTGATTCGGGATTTTAGATGTAGAACTTACACCATTGGAACGGCGAAACCGTGATCTAAAAATAAACTTACGAGTCAAAGAGAAGGTGTAAATGTCAGCTAACGTATATTTAGAAAAAAAGCAATATCTTTTGTGGAAATGAAGAATAAGGGGGAATTAATGGTGAAGCTTCGTGTTTCAGCAGTACAATATCAATTGCAAACAGTTAGCTCTTTCGAGGAGTTTGCTAATCAATGTGTTCATTATGTAAAAACGGCGCAAGAGTTCGGAGCGGAAATTGTTCTTTTTCCAGAATTTTTTACAACACAGCTACTATCAATTGGAGATGATGAAGGTGCTCCGCTTACAATAAATGATTTACCGCGATTTACAGAGCTATATGTAAAGTTGTTTTCGGAATTGGCAAAAACAACAAATATGCACATCATTGGCGGCACTCATGTAATTGAAAGGGGCGGTAAATTATATAACGTAGCCCATCTATTCTATCCAGATGGAAGGATAGGAGAACAAGCGAAGCTTCACATTACACCAACAGAAGTGGACGAATGGAATATGTCGGCAGGCGATGATTTCAAAATTTTCGATACTGATAAAGGCAAGATTGCCATTTTAACTTGCTATGACATTGAGTTTCCTGAGATTGTTCGGATGGCAAAGGCGAAAGGGGCGGACGTTATTTTTTGTCCGTCATGTACAGATGATCGCCACGGTTTTCATCGGGTTCGTTATACGAGTCATGCGAGAGCGATTGAGAATCAAGTCTATGTGGTCGTAACAGGTACAGTCGGTTCGTTGCCAACAGTTGATTTTATGAGAGCAAATTTTGGTCAGGCAGCAGTCATTACTCCGAATGATATCCCATTTCCGCCAAAAGGAATTATGGTTGAAGGAGAATTAAATAATGATATGGTTGTTACAGCAGATTTGGATTTATCTCTCCTTTATGAAGTAAGAGAAAGAGGAGCTGTAACGACATGGAGAGATCGCCGAACCGATCTTTATGTTGATTGGGAAAAATCGAGCAAGGGTGAAATGAATGAGCTATAGGAGTGATTTCTATGTCTTTGATAATGGCAAAACTTTGCCTGCAGTGATTCGAAATTACGATATGAACGATTTTGATCAATTAATCAAAATTCAATCGGAATGTTTTCCCCCGCCGTTTCCATCCGAGCTTTGGTGGAATAAGGAGCAATTAAAAAACCATACGGCATTGTTTCCGGAAGGGGCGATTTGTATGGAAATTGATGGGGAGCTTGCCGGTTCATTAACAGGTCTGTTAGTTAATTTTGACCCAAGTACTCCTACCCATACATGGGAGGAAATTACCGACAACGGATATATTAGAACGCACTTGCCAACGGGAAACACTTTATATATTGTTGACATTAGCGTTCGGCCAAAGTTCAGAAAGCTAGGTTTAGGTAAAATGATGATGCAAGCCATGTATCATCTTGTTATTCAAAAAGGTCTCGATCGTCTACTTGGTGGCGGAAGAATGCCAGGCTACCATCATTTTGCAGAACGATTAAGCCCTGAGCAGTATGTGGATGAAGTCGTATCAGGAAAAATAAAAGATCCGGTCATATCATTTTTATTAAAATGTGGCAGAACCCCAATCGGGTTAGTGGAAAATTATTTAGAAGATGAAGAATCACATCATTACGGGGTATTAATGGAATGGAAGAACCCCTTTCAAAAAGGGTAATTGAAAAAGCTTTGTCAAAGGGGTTGATAAAGGTGGTGACCCCACAAAGTTAGAGTTTTTATTAAGCAGCTGATTGGCTGGTTTGAGTTCGGTATTGTATTGGACTTAAACCAGCTAATTTTACTTTTATACGCTTATTATTGTAATAATCTATGTACTCAACAATTTGTTTTTTTAGCTCTTCATAAGAAACTAATTCTTCTCCATAATACATCTCTTGCTTGAGGACCCCAAAGAAATTTTCCATTGCCGCATTATCCGCACATGTTGCTTTTCGAGACATGCTTTGAAAAATATTATTTTTCTTTAATGTTTTTACCCAAGTCTTATGTTGATAATGCCAACCTTGATCCGAATGAATGGTGGTGCGATATTCTGCTTCATTTGTAATGGTTCCTAATGCTTCAATTTAAGAAGCTGAGATGGGTGAAAAGAGTTGATTCATCGTTTCTACTGTTCATGATGAATTCGGCAATAGTTGTGTTGTGGATGAGGGTTCTCTCGACACACGATACTTTCAAAGCAAAATTCTCTTGACAACTAATCGCTTACTGGGCATAATATATAAAAATATTGAACGTTTATGAGGGACTAGTACGCATCGTGTGGAAGTGTCAGAGATTGGGGTTTATGAGCTGAGAGATCCCATCACGAAAGCCTTGTGGAACCTACCCTCAGAGTCCTATGCAAACATAGGCGTTTTCTCAGCGTTATTGGGGTAAAGTGGAATGTTGTTTAAAAAGCATTCAACCAAGGTGGTACCACGGAAAGCTAAACCCTTTTCGTCCTTATTTTTATAGGACGGAAAGGGTTTTTTGACTTTTAGTTAAAGGAGAAGCAACAGCATATGGATAAAAAACGAATTGTCGTTAAAATTGGTAGTAGTTCGTTAACGAATGCAAACGGGGAGATCGCGGAAGGAAAGCTTAAAGACCATGTAAAGGCAATTGTTTCGGCTAGGCGGGCAGGACATGAGATTATTCTCGTATCTTCTGGTGCAGTTGCAGCTGGCTTCAAGAAGCTTGGCTATCCTGTAAGACCGGTTAAGTTAAAAGGGAAACAAGCAGCTGCAGCCGTGGGACAAAGTTTATTAATACAAACTTATGCAAAAGAGCTTGCTCCTTTTGGAATTACTCCAGCACAGATTTTGTTAACGAGAAACGATTTTTCCAAAAAGGATCGTTATCGCAATGCTTATTCAACTATCTCTGAGCTGTTGGCACGCGGGGTTCTTCCAATTATTAATGAAAATGATACCGTCTCGGTTGAAGAATTAACTTTTGGAGATAATGATATGCTTTCTGCACTTGTAAGTGGAATGCTTCATGCTGACCAGCTGATCATTTTGACTGATATTAATGGGTTATATGATCGTGATCCACGTGATGATTATAATGCAAAACGTTTTGATTTTTTAGAGGATGTATCGGAAGAAATGATGGAGGCAGCAAAGGGGACGGGCTCAAATGTTGGAACAGGGGGCATGAAATCGAAGCTATTGGCTGCAAAAACAGCCATTTCTTTAGGGGTGAAGGTATTCATTGGTTTAGGGAATGGTGAAGACAAATTATTGCGAATTCTTACTGGATTTGGAGATGGAACTTATATCGGAACCGAAATGCTCTCCTCCGTCAAGAATAATAAGCAATGGATTTCCCTACATTCACCGATAGCTGGGAAGTTATTTATTGATCAAGGTGCTGAAAAAGCTTTGTTGTCACAAGGGAGTAGCTTACTGCCAGCAGGAATTTATGGGGTTGATGGAGTATTTGATAAAGGAAATGTTGTTGAGGTCTACGGAAGAAGCGGTTTATTAGGAAAAGGAGAGGTTTTATACTCATCCGATGAAATCCGGAAGCTAATGGGGAAAGGGCGAGAAGAACTCAAATTTGAAAAAGTTTACATCACTAATGAGGTTATCCATCGGGATCAATGGGTGCAAATATATGAAGGGAGAGATGAACATGAGTGAGGTCATTTTTAAAGGTGAGAAGGCTAAAGTAGCAAGTCATCAGCTAGTAGGGGTCACAACGGAGGAAAAAAATAAAGCTTTGCAGAAAATTGCTAATAAATTAAGATCGGAAACAGACCATCTCCTTGCAGAAAATGATAAAGATTTACAAGCTGGAAAAATGAAAGGACTGTCAGATAATATTCTAGATCGGATCATGCTGAATGCTAAGCGAATTGACGATATGGCAAATGCGATTGAACTGTTGGTCAAGCTAACGGATCCAATTGGAGAAAATTTAGAAACAATCAACAAAGAAAATGGTTTATTGATTAAGAAAAAGCGCGTCCCAATTGGAGTGATTGGCATGATTTATGAGGCACGTCCTAATGTGACGGTTGATGCTGCGACCTTGTCGATAAAAACAGGAAATGCAGTTGTTTTAAGAGGTAGCTCTTCAGCTTATTATTCAAATAAAGCACTTGTGCAGGTGATTCATCAAGCCCTCGAAGAAACTGCGATTCCACTTGATGCTGTACAGCTTATTGAGGATACAAGTCGTGAGACAGCGAAACAATTATTTACTTTAAATGAGTACTTGGATGTCCTTATTCCCCGAGGCGGAAAAAACTTAATCGAAACGGTAGTCCGTGAATCTACTGTGCCTGTTTTAGAAACGGGTGCAGGAAATTGTCATGTCTATATTGATGAGTCGGGGATTTATGAAATGGCTGAAAGCATTGTTATTAATGCAAAAACACAGCGCCCTTCTGTGTGCAATGCGATTGAGACGGTGCTGATTCATGAAAAATGGTTTCAACAATACGGCTTGAAGCTACTTGCCACGTTAACAAACCATGAAGTGGAGATTTATGGCGATCAAAAAGTCGTTCAGTCTTATAGGAGAGCTAAACGAGCAACAGAGGAAGATTGGGGGACGGAGTTTTTAGCTCTTAAGCTTAGCGTGAAAGTTGTGGAAAATGTTCATGAAGCAATTGAACATATTAACCGATATGGGACAAAACATTCGGAGACAATTGTAACAGAAACAAATGAAAATGCTGAGGCCTTTCTAATGCAGGTTGATGCAGCAGCAGTTTATCATAATGCTTCAACTAGATTCACTGATGGTTTTGAGTTTGGCTATGGTGCAGAAATTGGAATCAGTACGCAAAAATTGCACGCCCGAGGCCCGATGGGACTCGAAGCGTTAACATCAAGCAAGTATTTTATTTATGGAAGTGGACAAATTAGGGAATGAGCTTATTCCCTTTCCCATGAAGCACTTTGTTTATTAGTGTGAACGATTGAATGAACTCCTTCAAAAGTATACCTGCCTGTTTAAAATCATATCTTTACCTTGAGAGGAAAACCGTCCCGGTATACTCATGAAGAAGGGGTTCATTTTTTGCTATTTTCATTTTTGTAAAAAGTTACTTATCGTAATTCCGTTTTCTACTAAACTAACGGAAATTTCCCTTGCTATTGCTAAGGCGTTTTCTCCATCTCCGTGAAGGCAAATGGTATCTGCTTTTATATCGATATCAAGACCTTCGTTAGATTTTATTTTTCCTTCCTTTACGATACGGATCGCTTGTTTTGCTACTGCTTCTTTGTCACTTAGGACACTATTTACTACGTATCGTGAAGCTAATGAGCCGTCGCACATATATGTGCGATCAGAAAAAGCTTCTGCAGCTGTTTGCAAACCAAATTTTTTCCCTGCCTCAATGAGGGCGCTGCCCGCAAGTCCGAAAAGAATTAGTTCGTCATTGACTTTATAAATTGCTTTTGCAATGGCTTCAGCTAATGGTTTATTTTTTGCAGCCATATTATAAAGTGCACCGTGCGGCTTGACATGCTGCATTACTCCTCCCTCTGCGGTAACAAAGGCTTGTAAGGCGCCAATTTGATAGACTACTAAATCATATGCTTCTTCGGGGTTGATATTGATTTCTCTGCGACCAAACCCATTAAGATCGGGAAGACCAGGGTGGGCACCGATGGCTATATTTTTATCAATGGCTAGGAGTACGGTTTCTCGCATAATTCTAGGGTCACCCCCATGAAAACCGCAAGCGATATTTACGCTCGTCACATAGTTCATGATTTCTGCATCGTTTCCAAACTTATAATGACCATAACCTTCTCCAATATCACAGTTCAGATCAATGGTATACATGGCTATTTTCCTCCTTAGCTGTATTTGAGGCAAATTCCTGTTTTCATTAGTTGTAAATATCGTTCTCTTTGTCTCAAAAGTTGTTGCGCTTTTTCAATTGTTATGAATTCAAAATCAATACGATCGCCTGGTTTCATTTGTGCAAGAGAAGGGAAATCGACAGACGCAACCTGTGCGATCTTTGGATAACCTCCTGTCGTTTGCCGGTCAGCAAGAAGAATAATCGGCTGCCCATCTGTTGTAATTTGAATCGTTCCAAATGTGACGGCTTCTGACAACATTTCTTCATCTCTTTGCAATGCTAGTGGTATTCCTTTTAGGCGATAGCCCATTCGATCTGATTCTGTTGTTATCGTGTATGGGGATTTAAAAAAATTCGTTCTACTTATATCCGTGAATTTCTCATATTGTCGTCCTTTCATGACACGGATTAGTTTATTGGAGTAAATACATTGATAGGGGACTGACCAGTTTGCAACCGTGCTTTCAGTCAACTTTTCAAAAATTCGTTTATTTAGTTTCCTAATAGGACCAAAGGTAAGCTTGTCATTCAACTGTAATGTTCTTCCGTCTACACCGCCAAATTTTCCACGAACATATGTGGAGGCACTTTTCATCACTTTGGGCACGTGGAAGCCGCCGCTAACTGCAAGATAGCTTCGAGCACCAGCAAGACATTTGCCAAACGAAATGACGGTATCTTTTTTTATGAGAATACTTTTCCACATCGGTAGAGGTCTTCCATTGATAGATGGTGAAAGATTGCCTCCACAAATCGCTATGATCGCGTCTATATGAAATTGAAGCTGCGGCCCGTTTAATGTTATTTCCAAAGTGGGACTGTTCTCGCAGTTTCCTACTAAATAATTAGCGATGCGGTGGGCATAATCGTCCAATACTCCACTTACTACAACACCATCTTTTTGATATCCATATCTCCCTTGGTCTTGAACAGTAGTAAAGAATCCGCGTTTAAGTACTGTCAACATTGTCCATTCACCCATTCATGATATTCATCTCGCGAAATAGGAATAAATTTAATTTTGTCACCTGCTTTTAAAAAAGCTGGTTTTTGTTTGTCAATTTGAAATAAACGTAGTGGAGTGCGACCGATGATTTGCCAACCTCCTGGTGAATCGATTGAATAAATTCCTGTTTGTTTACCAGCAATGCCAACTGAGCCGGCTGCAATATTTAACCGAGGCGATTTCTTTCTAGGCGCTGCTATTCTTTCTGACATTCCTCCAATATAGGGAAATCCAGGAGAAAAACCAATCATATAAACTAAATAGTTACCATTTGCGTGGATGTTCATCACTTCTTCTTTAGTCAAATTATTAACGTCGGCAACAAACTCTAGATCTGGACCAAATTCGTCTCCATAACAGACAGGAATAGGGACGATGTGCTGATTGATTTCGTTGTGCTCTTCAATATTTAAGACGATCTTGTTAAGTTCTAGACAGGCATCCTTATATAGGATTTCTGTTGGTTTATAAATGATTGTGACCGTCGTAAAAGCTGGAATATATTCAATCATCCACGAAGGCGGTGAATGATCGAGAACATTGGTTACTTTTTGAATTTGCTGATGGATTTCTGAGTCAATAACTTTTCCAAATTCCAGCAAGAGCGCATGGTCTCCCATTGGATAGAGCTGAAAGTTCATTAAAATCTCACCATTCTTTTATAAATTTTTAAAACTATTATAGTACGAAAGAAAGAATTTTCATATTTTTGAAGAAATGGTTTATTTGGTTCAATTGGTCTGAAACGAAGGTTTCAAAGGAATTGAGCCAAAATCAGTACTGACATTTAACAAATGCTAATACGTTAATGTTATCACAACTATACATGAATGATGAACATCGGCTGAATAAAGTCCGACAAACTAAAAAAATGCTCGAAAACAAGAAACTTTTTCCATAATTTAAGAGTCTAATATAGAGAATAATTATGAGAGAGGAGGGTAAATATGTATCCAGAGAAAAAGAAGAAAAAGTCCAATATCCCTTTTCGGGTCAATATTTTATTTTTTGCTGTTTTTGCTATGTTTTCCCTTTTGGTACTCCGATTAGGCGTCGTGCAAATTGTACATGGAGAGGACTATAAAAGAAAGGTCGAGAGTACTGAGGATGTGATCGTTAGCCAACCTGTTCCCCGTGGCAGAATGTTTGATCGAAATGGCGAAATTATTGTTGATAATACACCAAAGAACGCTATTACATATACGAATTATGGTGTAAGTTCTAAAGAGATGCTCGAGGTTGCAGAAAGGCTCGCTTTGTTGATTGATTTTGAGCCCAAAAAAGTGCAAGAGCGTGACAAAAAGGATTATTGGTTGATGAAAAACCCTGAGCGTGGTGATGAAAAAGTTCCTGAGAAAGAACGAAAGAAGTTAAAAGATGAGTTAGAGCAGAAAGAATATGATAAAAAAATATATGACTTAAAGCTCGAACGAATTACTGAAGAAGATTTGGCTGAGCTCACTGAACAGGATCTTGAAATAATAGGAATTTATGTAATTTTTAGTAGTGGGTATGCTTTAACTCCACAAATTGTTAAAAATGAAGGAGTAACGGATGAGGAATTTGCGATTGTGAGTGAAAATCTTCAATATTTACCTGGGGTCGATACGACGACAGATTGGGAAAGAACTTATACATTTGATAAAACATTGCGCACCATTCTTGGTGGTGTTACAACTACAAATGAAGGAATTCCGAAAGAACAATTGGAATATTTTTTAGCAAGAGATTACAGTCGTAATGATCGCGTAGGCAAAAGTTATTTAGAGTTACAGTACGAAGATGTTTTGCATGGACAAAAATCAAAGGTGAAAAACATTACCGACAAAGCGGGAAACACGTTGAGGAAAGAAGTGATCTCAGAAGGGCAAAGAGGGAAGGATCTCGTTTTAGCACTAGATATGGATTTGCAGCTAGAAACGGAGAAAATTATAGAGAAGCATCTTAAAAGTGCGAAACAACTAGGGAATACTGGTTTTCTTGATCGGGCTTTTGTTGTGATGATGGATCCTAATACTGGAGAAGTGTTAACAATGGCGGGCAAACAGCTTGTCAAAAATGAAGAAACAGGAAAAATGGAAATGCAGGATTTTGCTGCCGGTACGATTACGACATCCTACAATGTCGGCTCGACCGTTAAAGGTGCGACGATCATAACCGGACTTCAAACGGGTGCGATTAATACAAATACGTACATCCATGATACACCAGTAAAAATTAAAGGTACGCAGCCAAAAGGTTCGTATAGTAATAATTTAGGAACGCTCGATCCAGTTGGTGCGTTACGAGTCTCTTCTAACGTTTATATGTTCCACACTGCCATTCGGATGGCGGGAGCAACGTACCGATACGACCAGCCGTTAAATATCAATCCAACAGCATTTGATACAATGAGGCATTCTTTTAGCCAGTTCGGCTTGGGTACAAGAACAGGGATTGATCTTCCTAACGAACAAATTGGCTTTAAAGGAGAAGGCACCATACCGGGTCTCCTGTTAGATCTATCGATTGGACAGTATGACACGTATACACCGATGCAATTGGCCCAATATGTGTCAACAATTGCCAATGGCGGAAATCGTGTTCAGGCCCATGTAGTGAAAGAAATTCGTGAACCTGTAATGGATGGGGATAATAAGCTCGGTCCACTATTTGAAGAAATTCAGCCCCAGATTTTAAACCGATTAGATTTACAATCAGGGTGGATGGAAACCGTGCAAAAAGGGTTTCGTCAAGTCGTAACATCTGGTACTGCGAGTAGTTATTTTGCAGACGCTGAATATTTGCCAGCTGGTAAAACTGGTACTGCGCAAGCTTTTTACGATGGACCTCAGCGAAAAAACTATAAAGAGCCACCTGCTGTTATTAATTTAAGCTTCGTTGGCTACGCGCCTTATAATAACCCTGAGGTGGCGATTGCGGTCATCGTTCCTTGGGCCTACACAGGCAAAAATGGTCATCAAGCGAATCTCAAAATTGGAAGAGATGCTCTAGATGCCTATTTTAAGCTAAAAAAAGAACGTGAAGAAAAGAAGAGCCAAACAGTTGACTCGAATTAAACACATTAGTCGGAGGCATAGTCATGCCTCCGACTTTGTTGTTAGTGATTTTGGTTGTTTTGTTGCAATTGCTGTTGCCCGAGTTGGACGAGTCGTTTTGTCATCTCGCCCCCAACTGAGCCGTTTGCACGCGCGGTCGTATCTGCACCTAGCTGTACCCCAAACTCATTGGCAATTTCCTCTTTCATTTGATTAAGAACATTCTCAGATCCAGGAACCAAAAGTTTGTTTCTTGCCATGATACATCACTCCCTTGCACGTATTGAGCAATCTTTGCATTGCTCATTTTTAATGTAACCGCGTTGTCTTTACAATATGCATTGCTGAAATATAGATGTCATTTTCAAAAAAATCTTTAGGCTCAGTCTTGCTTTTCTTCAACCTCTTCAAAAAAGGGTTTATTGACATAATAATACATATAGCCCATCAGAACACTGCCTCCTATTAAATTTCCGAGCGTAACAGGTACTAGATTATGAATAACCCCAGCAAAAGAAATGGTGCCTGGATGATTGAGAACAAGGGCAATCGCAAAAGTACACATATTGGCTATACTGTGCTCATAACCGGAAATAAAAAAGCAAAAAACAAATAGAATCATGACGAAGAGTTTGGCTCCATCCTGTTTTAATGTCATTGGAATAAAAAAAGCAAGGCATACGAGCCAATTACAAAGGATGCCACGAAAAAATAATTCAGTTGTAGGAATATGCATTTTTTTCTCAACAACATCAAGTAAAAAGGCATTTACTGACGTTTCTGCATAAAGCTGCGTTGTTAGAATCAACAAGGCGAATATCATTGCACCGATAATATTGCCAATATAGCTTAGAGTAAGTAAAGTTCCTACATCTATCCATTTCATCTTTTTTCGCAACGCCGCAAATGTAAAATAAAAGGTATTTCCAGTAAATAAATCCCCTCCGCCATAAGCAATTAAAATAATCGCTGCCCCAAAAGTAAAAGCAGCGATTGGATAGGCAATCGGGGAATGTTCATGATAAAAGTATCCGCCTGTCTTAAATGCAACAATAACACCAAAACCAATAAACATACTAGCTAATGCTGCCCTTAAAATGTAATGAAGGGGATTGATTTGATAATATTTCTGTTTTTTTAGCGCTAATTTTTCCACTTCCAATAACGGCCTAACTTCCATTTGATCATCCAATCCAGAAAAATTGTTTATTCTATTTTTTGCTTGCTATAAGGAAATATGTATGCATCCACCTTTTGATGTGTTTTTATTATGACTTTTAGCTCATGACCACCTTTCTTTTCTAATATGAGGCATTACAAAAACTGAGCCGATAGATATTTTATTCAACAATATTTTTTTACAGGGCTTAATAAAAATAAACACACTTCATATAAAAGGTGGATTTGGGGATAGTAAGAAAAAATGGAATAGTCATTTAAAAGGGAGATGGGAAGCTCTTGCGTCGTCGGTTAATCAAACCAAAAAAGTTAAAGGAAAGTATCGAGATTCATCATCAAACAGATGAACCCATTTATGCAGATGTTGAAGAGAATATTGTCATGCTCAAGTCCCTGTTTGAAAGCTGTGCTGACGTTAAATTTCGCTCTTTCAAAGTTCAGGAGTATAGCGCTTATCTTATTTATATAGATGGCTTGATTGACAATATGAGCATTCAGTTTAGTGCGTTACACGAGCTATTATCTGAAACAAGGAAAGAAGATCTGAATGCGGATTTCATCCAAGAAAAAATTGTTTCCATTAGCGATGTTGTCGAAGTTGACAAGCTTGATGAAATCGTTAAGCAAGTATTGGATGGGAATACGGTATTGATGGTCGATGGGATTGATAAAGCGCTTGTTCTAAATGCAAAAGGAGGAGAGCGCCGTTCAGTTTCAGAGCCGGAAACGGAGACAGCTGTCCGTGGTCCAAGAGAGGGATTTACAGAAAATATTGCTGTTAATATTGCTTTAATTAGGCAGAAAATAAGGTCGAGTCATCTAAAATTAATTACGAAAGAAATCGGAACAGAGACTCGGACTATCATCGGTATGATGTTTATTGATCATCTTGCTTCACCCGATTTAGTAGAAGAGGTTGAAAAACGTCTTGAGCGCATTGAAATTGATGGCATCCTTGAAAGTGGTTATATCGAGGAGTTGATCGAGGATGAACCGCGAAGCCTTTTTCCACAAATTCAAAACACAGAGTGGCCAGATACGGTTGTTGGGAATCTTTTAGAAGGAAGAGTTGCGCTGTTTGTCAACGGAAGTCCTTTTACGTTAATACTACCTGCTACTTTTTGGCAATTTTTACAGGCGAATGAGGATTATTATCATCGTTATCATATTTCACTTTTTATTAGACTATTAAGGATACTAATGATTTTTTTAGCATTAATGCTCCCGGCAATTTATATTGCCGTTACGACGTATCATCAAGAAATGATTCCAACAAATTTACTGTACAGTATCGCTGCCAGCAGGGAATCAATCCCTTTTCCAGCTTTTGTTGAAGCGATGATTATGGAGATTGCATTTGAATCATTGCGTGAAGCAGGGCTTCGTTTACCTAAAGTAATAGGACAAGCCGTAAGTATTCTTGGTGCCCTTGTAATTGGACAGGGGGCAGTAGAAGCTGGGATTGTCTCGGCACCGATGGTGATAATTGTGAGTTTAACAGGAATTGCCTCTTTTACGATACCAAAGTTTAACTTAGCGATCACCATTCGTATTCTGCGTTTTCCATTGATGCTCCTAGCTGGACTTTTTGGTTTGTTTGGAATAACACTCGGTTCTATCTTAATCGTGACTCATGTATGCAAATTACGCTCATTTGGAGTCCCATATTTTGCCCCAATAGGACCGTTTAAGTGGAAAGAGCTAAAAGATGTTTTTATACGGGCTCCTTGGTGGGCAATGGATAAACGGCCAACGCAAACAATAAGCGAAAATGTGCAAAGGCAGACAGAACATACGAGACCGTCGCCATTGAATAATAAGTAATGTGATTAAAAAAGGAGTACAGCTATGAATAAGTTAGGTAAATTACTGGTATGTATCCTTTGTGTGACAACTCTTGCTGGTTGCTGGGATCGGACAGAAATAAATGATTTGGCATTTGTCATTGCTACTGGGCTAGACAAAGAAGATGAAAATCACTTTCGTGTCTCTGTTCAAGTCCCTTTGCCGAGTGCGATGGGTGGTCCGAATGGCGGTGGGGGAGGTACTAGTGGAAGTGAACCGTACTACGTGGATTCTGGATTTGGGCGCAATATTCGCGAAGCGGATGATGACCTACAAAAAAGAATGTCAAGGCAGCTTTTATTTTCACATCGAAGAATCTTTATTTTTGGGGAGGAAATGGCAGCAAACGGAATAGAACGGACTTTAAACTTAATTTTAGAACACCCTGAATCAAGGTTATCAACATATTTACTAATCGCAAAAGGGGATGCACTTGATATTTTAACAGCCACTCCTCATTTTGAAGAGTTGCCCTCGGAAGCGGTGAGAGAAATGGTGAAAACATCACTTGATATGGATACTCGTAATATCATTAATGCTCTTAGTCTTCCTGGAAAGGACCCTGTTATTCCAGTGGTGGAAACAGTAAAAACAAGAAATAAAGGGAATGATGAACGAGAGGAAATTCAAATAAACAGTGTCGCGATTATGAAAGACGATAAATTAGTCTTTTTTACGAATGAAGAAGAAACGAATGGCATCTATTGGCTTTTACAGAAGATGAAGCGAAGAAAGGTGACAGTTTCGGTCGAAAAGGATTCTGAACTTAATATTGAGATCCGTGACTATAAGATTGCCCCCACATATAAAAAAGCTCATGGTATTCCTGAATTTTCTATTAAACTCCATGTTGAAGGCATCCTATCACAGAATGAAGCAAGGCTTGATTTAGAGGATCATGAAATTTATAAAATGGTGAAAAATAAGTTTGAGAATCATATAAAAAATGAAATTGAAGCAGTCATCAGCCATGCACAGTCAGAAGGTGTCGACCCATATGGACTTGGCTATTCGGTCTATAGAAGAAGTAATCGTTATTGGGAAAAGCAATTATCGACACAATGGAGAGAGCTATTACCAGATATAAAAGTGAATGTTGATGTAGAGGCAGACATCGTCAGGATAAATAATAAAGGTATTAAGGTAAGGGAGGCATAGGAAAATGCAGATTCTCCTCATTTTAATCATTTGTTTGCTTATTTATTTTCTTAAAATAAGAAAGCTGCTGCTTAAAGATAAGCAAGAGAGACGTTGGTATTTGCTTTTGTCAGCATTATGTATCATGCTGGCAATCGCTTTGATGCTGGAGTTTCCGTTGTATGTAGTCACGAGTTTTTTTAACTATACTTTAGGTGAAATCACCAAGCAAGTGATTAAAATATGAAACAAGAACAAATATCTCCGTTTCAATTAACTTGTCTCATTGGTAATTTTATTTTTACTGGTGTGCTGATATCTGTGCCGCAAATATTAGTTGAAATTTCAAAACAAAATACATGGATTGTCATATTGTTTACCTATATTTTGACAACAACGTTTTTTTATTTAATATGTAGGAAACCAGAAAAATTGGAAAAACTGAAGTCATTATTTAACATTGATAAAAGGACGTGGATAAAAAAAGTCTTTTTCAGTGTCCTATCTATGTATTTATTGTTTATTTACATCCGTGATTTTCGAGCCTTTACTAGCTTTATTGATGGCATCTTACTTCCTGACACTCCAATTGATATTATTGCATTATTAACAACATTAACATTGATTTATATAAGCTTAACGGGTATTGAGGTTATTTCAAGGGTTACCGTCATTCATTTTATTACCATATCTATAGTAGTGATATCATTGCCATTTTTATTATTAAACGAAATTCAGTTAACAAATCTTCTCCCTTTCGGAGGTCTTCATTCTGGTGCAGAAATTTTAAAGTCAACATACATTTTTTTTCCTTGGATGACGGAAGCGATTGTGATTGTATTTTTATTTGTTTTTCTCCATCCTATTTCTCACTTGAATAAAGCAGGTATAATCGGCATAAGTTGTGGATTTTTTCTCCTATTTATTTTAATTTTTTTAAACATTACTGTACTAGGTGTTGCCATTACGTCTGAAGCAACTTACCCCAATATAAAATTAATACAGCAAATTAATTTAACAGATTTTTTAGATCGATTAGATTTGGTTATTGAGGTTGTATGGATTCCAACTATGCTATGTAAGGTATCGTTATTACTATTTGCGCTCAATAGATTATTCAATACTTTCAGGCGTAAGGATTCTGACTTTAACCTTGTTCCACTTGCACTTTTGCTCAGTTTAACGATACGCCTATTTAAAAATAATATTGATGGAATTGAATATTCTTTTTTTACTTGGCCGACAAAAGGCTTGTTGCTTGAATTAATTATTGTATTCCTTTTTCTCATACTCAAAAGGGGAAAGAGCGACAAAGTAAAAAAAATGAGCAAAAAATATGATGGCATTAATTGATATAATGAAGATTTTTAGTCAGTACTCGTTCTCCTCAAGATGTTAACTCTAATGAACATCTTGAGAGGAACGGAACACAACAATTCCGAGCATGCTTGCTCCTCCTAGTTTTTAGTTAAGGCTTTATTTTAAGTTTTTGTTGCTTTTGTCTCTGACCATTCAATTCTACTGAATAATGTGCGAAACGAAGGGATGAGCGAAAATTCGTTTATCAATAACAAAGCTTATGTAAAAAACTCGATAGCATCTTCAATGAAATGAACGGTACTTATGCGTATTAAATCCGGTCAGATTTAATGAGTTATTTTTTTGTTAAGTTTGCCATATCTGCTTTCTAACAGGTTATTTTTTCTGGTTTTAATTCCTACAATAATAGTAAGCTAAAATAATTTAAGTTGTCAGGCAAGTTTCTTATGAGTTAAAATGTTTACTAGATGAAACTTTTTTATATGAATGCATAGCTTCTTATGTAGAAAAGAGAGTGCACTTCAAGTAAGTAATAAAATAGAATTTTCTCTTTGAACAAAAATGGGAAAGTCAGTTAGAAGGAGAATGAGAAATGGATGAAAATTTATTGCTTGCCTTTGGTCTCACATTAATGGCTGGATTAGCAACAGGCATCGGTAGTGTTCTCGCCTTTTTTACAAAGACAACGAATACTAAGTTCCTCTCTCTTGCTCTTGGTTTTTCCGCTGGTGTGATGATTTATGTTTCGATGATTGAAATTTTTGTTAAGGCAAAAGATGCGTTAGTAAGTTCATTAGGCGAAGCAGGAGGTAATTGGGCAACAGTTGCTGGTTTTTTTGGGGGAATGCTTCTTATTGCACTTATTGATAAATTTATTCCAAAACAAGGGAATCCTCATGAATTGAAAAAGGTTGAAGACATGGATTCTGACAAGAAAGCAGTGCAGGATTCTGTTCTATTAAAAATGGGGACATTTACAGCACTTGCCATCGCGATACATAATTTTCCAGAAGGAATCGCCACATTCACGTCTGCTTTGCAAGATCCAGCACTCGGGGTGCCAATTGCGATTGCGATTGCGATCCATAATATTCCAGAAGGGATCGCCGTATCAGTTCCTGTTTATTTTGCAACAGGGGATCGAAAAAAAGCTTTCAAGCTTTCTTTTTTATCTGGCTTATCAGAACCAATAGGTGCAGTGGCAGCGTACTTTTTACTAATGCCATTCTTAAATGATATTATGTTTGGTGTTATTTTTGCAGGCGTTGCCGGGATTATGGTCTTTATTTCTCTTGATGAACTATTACCAGCAGCAAAGAAATTTGATGAAGCCCATATTTCTATATACGGTTTAATTGCTGGAATGGCTGTGATGGCCCTTAGTTTGTTATTAGTAATCTAAACTGCAAAAATAAAGCTGATTCAATTGCTCTTTTTTAAGAACAATTGAGTCAGTTTTTTATATCGGTGTTACTTTTTGATTTATTTGTTCTCGAATGGAGAGCGGCTTGAACCTTTTAGTGTAGCTCAAAGAGGTGTGAAAAAACACTTCTCGCATCCATATGTTTACTAAAGGTTGTTCGGATGTTAATGAGATATTCCGGGTATTCCATTATCAACATTATTGTAAATAAAACAATGATAAAAAGACGGAACAATCCAGATTGCTACTAGAAATTCACGATAATAAAAATTATAATGAGATTACTTGAGCAAATGTCTGATCATAAAATATTTGCGAAAAGGTATGCTAGAGGAGTGTAGAAGTTGGCAATTCATGATATCCCGCTTAGAGAAAAATGCATTATTTTTATCGGTTTCATGGGGGTTGGAAAAACAACGATTGGCAGTGTAGTGGCAAAAAAATTGTATCGAGATTTTTATGATGTGGACGTGGAAATTGAGAAAGAATATGGGATGTCTGTAAAGGATATATTTAAAACCTTTGGAGAAGAGGAGTTTCGCAAAAAAGAAAAAGAAATGATATTTAAGCTGTGTGACCAGCGGCTAAATATCATTTCCTTAGGCGGCGGAGCATTTTTGCAAAGCGAGATAAAGGAGCGCTGTTTAAAAGATGGCATTGTTTTTTTCCTTGATTTATCATGGGATTCTTGGAAGGATAGAATCAGCTTGCTGATCGATAGTCGCCCAGTATTGCAAGGGAGGACGCTTGAAGAAATTGAAGATCTCTTTCATTCAAGACAGAAAATCTATTCCCTCCATCACTCAAGAGTGGAAACAGACGATCTTGAAATCGAAGAAATAGCCAATTATATAGTTGACTCCATAAAACTAGCTTGGGATTTATATGAGCCAAATGAATAATGTTAAAGGAGTGATCACCTCATTGAGAATAAGACTTGTTAAAGCGATTCCTAACATGTTTACACTCGGGAATTTATATTGCGGTTTCTTGTCAATTGGTTTTGCCTCATATGGGGAGTATAAAAATGCAGCGATTCTTATTTTAATTGGGATGATGCTGGATAGCATGGATGGTCGCCTTGCGAGAATGTTAAAAGCTGATAGCATTTTAGGAAAAGAATTAGATTCGTTAGCAGATATTGTTTCTTTTGGTGTAGCGCCATCGTTTTTAGTGTATTATACATATTTTTATCAATTTGAGTTAATTGGCTTACTGATTGCAGGACTATTTCCATTGTTTGGTGCATACCGTTTGGCCCGTTTTAATATAAGTACGGATAAATCCACTCTCAATTATTTTATCGGTGTCCCTATTACCGCGGCCGGTGGAATTCTTGCTCTCCTTACATTATTTGGGGGTAGACTTCCTGACATAATTACGACCGTTGTGTATACAGCGCTATGCTTTTTGATGGTGAGCAGAATTCGAATTCCGAGTTTGAAAGAAGTGCCTCTTCCAAAATACGGAACCATCGTGACGATATTTTTAGGCTGTCTCCTCTATGTTATATATAAAGGCACCTATGGAAACTTCCCGTATTTAATTTATATTGCCGCTCCATTATATGTCACATATTTAGCCTATCGCTTTGTGAAAGGCAGGCATAATAAAAAAGAAATCGAATAATGACAAGCCAACTCTTTCAAATTGATGAGAGTTGGTTTTTTTCTTTATTTCGCTTCATTCTGATCTTGACAGCAAAAAAAAGGATACTTATAGTTAAATTGTTGAATAGTTAAACATGTTAATTAATTGGAGGATGCCACATATGTCAAATGATAATATTCAGCAATTAGTAAATCGTTATGTGGATGTATCTTTTTCAGTAACAAAGAAGGCGGAAGCATTAATTACAGAACAGTTAGGTAGCAAATTGACCCATGATCAACTCTACATAATTAGATACATAAATCGCGTTGGCTCGTGTACTTCAACTGCTCTTGCAGAAGAGTTTGAAGTGAAGAAAAGTGCCATTACAGCAATAATTAACAGACTGTGGGAAAAAGGATTTATTCAAAGAACTCGAGATGAAAAAGACCGCCGAGTTGTCTATTTAACATTAACGGAAAAAGGTGAGGAGTTATTTTGGAGGATCGACAAAAGGATTCAGCAATTAGTAGAAGAATTAATTTCCCAGTTTGAACCATCTGAAATCGAACAATTTATTGAGACATATGAGAAGTTAAACCATGCTTTAGTTGAACAAAAGAATAAAAAATAGAGTTTTATCTGCCTGTATAAATTGGTGATTAGGGGATAGGAAAATGAATTTTATTATTAAAAATAAATGGATAGTCTTGACCTTGTGGATTATAGTAGCTGTTGGTTTATTTTTTATTGCTCCGAACATGGGGGAACTAGTACGTGAAAAGGGGCAACTTAAAGTGCCGGATGAATACTCATCATCCTTATCTGGAAGGATTTTGCAGGAAGCTCAAGATCAAGAAGGTGGACAGAAAGAAACAACAGTTGCCTTGGTATTTCATAATGAAGAAAAATTGACGAATGCAAATATAGAAGAAGCAGAGCGAGCAATACAACTTCTAGAAGAAAAGAAAGAAGAACTTGGGATTACTAAGATCTTAACGCATTTTAATGAATCGCTTCTTCAGGATCAACTTGTTTCAGAAGATGGGAAAGCAATCCTTGCTTCCATTAGCCTAAAATGGGAAGAGCGAGAACAAGGTGAAGTTAAGGAAGCTTTATATCGAACGTTGGACGATATAGAAGTAGATCATTATTTCACAAGTGAATGGCTTATAAATGAAGATTTGGTTAACAGTTCCCAAGAAGGATTAAAAAAGACAGAAGGGATTACTGTTGTCTTTATTTTAGTTGTACTTCTCTTAGTCTTTAAATCTTTTATAGCTCCATTGATTCCATTGATCACGGTTGGTTTTACTTATTTAACATCGCAATCGATCGTATCGTTTCTAGTTGATCAATTGAATTTTCCCATTTCTACCTATACACAAATTTTTTTAGTTGCAATACTTTTTGGAATTGGAACGGACTACTGTATTTTACTATTAAGTCGATTTAAGGAAGAGCTATCTCAAAGAGAGACGGTAGCTGCTGCTATTGTTGAAACGTACCGCAATGCTGGAAGAACCGTTTTATTTAGTGGTATTGCTGTCATGATTGGATTTGCTGCAATTGGATTTTCCCAATTTATTCTTTATCAATCGGCAGCGGCTGTTGCTGTAGGTGTTGCCATTTTACTGCTCGCTCTCTTTACGTTAGTTCCGTTTTTCATGGCAGCGCTTGGAGGAAGGCTCTTTTGGCCATCAAAAAATAGCGCTGAACATAGCGATAGTAAACTGTGGATGTTAGCAGGAAAGTTTTCATTGGGAAGACCATTCGTATCATTGCTTGTGGTAGCAATCATTTGCGTCCCATTTTTGCTTTCTTATGATGGCGAGCTATCCTTCGATTCTATGGAAGAAATAAGTGGGAATGTTGGCTCGATTCAAGCGTTTGATGTAATAGCAGCTAGCTTTAGCCCTGGTGAAGCTATGCCCACGACAATTGTGCTCAAAAATGATGAAGCGATGAATTCTGTGGAGTACATTACACTTGCCGACCATATCACGAAGGAATTAGAAAAAATAGAAATGGTAAAAACGGTACGTTCTGTTACAATGCCTACAGGTGCACCGATCGAAGATTTTCTTGTTGCAAAACAAGCGGAGGCTTTAGAAGAAGGGCTTGACGCTGGAAAAGAGGGGATATTGAAAATTAGCACTGGTTTGCAGGAGGCGAGCAAAGAATTAACTAATTCTGAACCAGAGCTTACTGAGGCGGCGAATGGGATTAATGATTTAGTTTCTGGCACTGGTCAGCTACAGCATGGTTTAACAGAAATTGAAATAAATTTAGCTAAAATTGAAAAAGGTATTCGTCAGGGGTCTGCTGGTTCAACAGAAATTATACAAGGATTAGAACAAGCAAAATCAGGAGCAGAGCTATTGCTAGATCAGTATAGAAGTGAGCTTCTGGAAAATTATCAGGTTATAGGTAGCAATCTTGCGCAGTTAACATCAGGATATCAGCAGGTTGCTGCAGCAATGGGCAGATTAGCAGATACAACAGCTACACTGTTTAATCATTTGGACAATCATTATGAAGAACTTGCTTCAGATCAGCAATATCAAGTATTAAAAGGAACAATGAATGGGTATTTTCATGGCGTTCCTAATCAACAGCAAGGCTTGTTAGATTCTATCGCTCCATTAATTGATGGGTTATCAGGGCTCAATGAAGGAATGGCGAAGGCAAACAAAGGTTTCGATTTAGCTCTAAAAACAGGAAAGAACGAATTAGGTACAGGGCTCCAGCAGTTAATTGATGGGATTGAAGCCCAAAGAAGAGGGTTGACTGCGTTGGCGGATGGTCAAGACTTGATTGTCAGCAATGTACCGAAGTTAACTAGCGGCTTAGACAACGTTAATGAGGGGCAAAAACAGCTCCTTGCTGGATTTGATGATATTAATGGACAGCTATCATTACTTACAGATGGACTTGAACAAAGCGCAGATGGTTTAAATCAAGTATATGAAGGTTTAGGTTCAGCACAAAACTATCTTTCTGGTTTATCAGAGGCTGGAGAAACGAGCGGTTTATATTTGCCACCTGAAGTGTTAGAAAGTGACGATTTCATTCAAGTGCTAGACACATATATGTCTAAAGATCGTAAAATAATGACAATGGATGTCATTTTTGATGCAAGTCCATACTCTAATCTAGCGATCGCTCAAGTTGATGAAATGAAGGAAGCGGTTGAACGTGCTACGAAAGGAACGAAATTAGAGAATGCGATTGTGGCCGTAGGGGGTATTACTAGCACTAACGCTGATTTAAGCACGATGTCTGGAAAGGATTACTCTAGAACAGTAGTATATATGTTGATTGGGATTGCCATTATATTAGTCTTTCTTTTCCGTTCATTAATCATGCCTCTTTACATCATTGGTTCGCTCATTCTTACATACTTTACTTCGATGGCGGTTAATGAAGTACTATTTGTTAATATTTTAGGCTATGCAGGCATAAGTTGGGCCGTCCCGTTTTTTGCCTTTGTCATTCTTGTTGCTCTAGGTGTAGACTATAGTATCTTTCTCATGGATCGCTTCAATGAATATAAAGAGCTAATAATCGCTCAAGCAATGTTTATGGCTATGAAAAAGATGGGAACGGTCATTATTTCAGCGGCAGTTATTTTAGGAGGTACTTTTGCGGCAATGATTCCTTCTGGTATGTTGTCCTTATTACAAATTGCATCCATTACCATTGTCGGGTTATTTTTGTATGCTTTCGTTGTACTGCCACTCTTTATTCCTGTCATGGTCAAAAACTTTGGTGAGGCAAACTGGTGGCCATTTAAAAGAGTTTAATCATTTTGAAGCACGGTTATACCGTGTTTCTTTTTTTGAGGCCCTCGAACATTTCTCAATCATTTTGGCGCTGAATGGAAAAAAACTCTTGAAACAAGGAAACTGTAGGTATATGATAAGAGAAAATATTTTAACATACAGATAATTTAAACAATTATCAAAAAGAGTAGCGATTTCACATCATTGGCAAAAGCGAAATCGACTCGTCAAATTGATTTTTTAGACGATATTTAAAAAAGGAAGGGACCCAAATGGATTATTCATTCTCAGAGCAAACAAAGCACTTTAAATCTTCTGCTGTGCGAGATATTTTAAGTGTCATCCAACAAGGAAATGTTATATCTTTTGCAGGAGGACTGCCTTCTGATGATTTCTTCCCGATTGAAGCAGTGCAAAGTGCATATGAAAAAGTGTTTGCTTCTGGACGCTCATCATTGCAATACGGTTTAACAGAGGGATTTACTCCGCTGAGGGAAGTTTTACAAACTGTGATGACAAATAAAGGAATTACGTCAACAGTTGAGAAAACTTTGTTAACAACGGGTTCCCAGCAGGTAATAGATTTATTTTCTAGAATCATGCTAGCAGAAGGCGATGTAGTCCTAACGGAGGATCCGACCTACTTAGCGGCATTGCAAGTTTTCCGCTCCTATGGAGCAAAAGTTATTGCCGTAAAGGGAGACGAAAACGGAATGGACCCGCATGATTTAGAAGAAAAAATGCGCGTTTATCAGCCGAAATTTGTTTATGTTGTCCCGACTTTTTCGAATCCGGAGGCAAAGATTTGGAGTGCTGAAAGACGACAAAAATTAGTCGAATTATGTTACCAATATCATGTTTTAACATTGGAAGATGATCCTTATGGAGAATTAAATTTTACCAATGATACTTTTGAGCCAATCGCCTCTTTTGATGAAAAAGGAAGCCATATACTGTATACAAGTACATTTTCCAAAACAGTTGTTCCAGGGTTAAGAACTGGTTGGGTAACAGGTCCAGATGAAGTGATAGCGATGATGTCTCAGGCTAAACAAATGACTGATCTGCATTCGAGCTCCATTGATCAACAGGCCCTTTATTATATTATGCGAGATTTCGACTTGCAAAGACATATTGAAACGTTGCGAAAAGAATACTATGTTCGGATGACGATTATGCGAGACTATTTAAATAAGCTTGATCGGGGATTGTTTAAATGGAAGGAACCAAAGGGCGGTATGTTCATGTGGATCGAAGGCGATGAAGAGCTTGATGCTACGAGTCTTCTCGGAGAAGCGGTTAAAAATGGCGTCGCATATGTTCCTGGTACTCCATTTTATGTGAATGAGCCTAAGTTAAATACCTTCCGATTAAATTTCAGTCATTCTACGCCGGATAACATTAAACTCGGAATGGATCGCTTAGTTTCTGTATTGACAAGACAAGTAACTGTTTAATGAAGAAAGAGTCAGTGAGTATAAGCTGACTCTTTTTTTGGAAGTGTTCATTTTGCTAGAATTGTCCTAATTGTGATTTCAGTCGATTTTAGTTATTTTTTAAAATGTGTTATAAATGTTTTCACATTCTTCTGCTGTTGGCTCATAGAAACAGTGGAGCTTAAATCTGCCAGCAAGTGGTTGGTTGTACCATTGAGGTGGACAGTCTCCCGAAGGTCTAAAGTACCATAAACTAAATTTCGATGGCCACACGCGTTCTCCAGCGATTGCTCGCCGTGCTAATTTTCTCTCGACTTCTCTTGCAGGTTGGTAAAAGTATCCTTTCTGTGTCGCTTCAAAAGCATGTGGTTGGTAGATCATTTCAGAAATAGTTCGGATTCCTTCAAAGTCTGAACAATTTCCTCTTATGCGATTTATCCCAACATTGCCAACCATTAACATTCCATCAAGACCTTCTCCTTCAGCTTCTGCTCTAAGCAGTCTTGCTAGCAAATCAATATCTGCATTCGTTGCTTTTACAACTGCCATTTTCTCACCCCCGGCGTATTCATACACCTATCCTATTCAAATCTTTAATGATGTTTCTTGAAAAAATGCTGACTTTTTGAAATTACTGAGTTAGAAGTGAATAGAAAAGAAAATTTGAAATAAATTTACAATAGTAGCTATCTTAATCATAAATGATAGTAGTACAATGGAAATAAAGATCATTCATTTCCTTTATCAGGAAATGTAAGGGGAGTCAAGGATGGCAGCATTAACCAATCGATTATTGGTCATTTCACTGGATTGTTTGTCAGCGAAAGATTATCCAATTATAAAAAAACTTCCAAATTTTAAAAGAATTTTTAAGACTGGCTCATTTATTCGTGAAGTGGAGACGATCTATCCATCATTGACATATCCATGTCATACTACCATTGTTACCGGAAGGCTACCAAAACATCATGGCATTATTAATAATACTTTATTACAGCCTGGAAATCGTTCTCCTGATTGGAATTGGTACAGAAGGAACATAAAGGGGACAACCTTGTATGATGAGGCCCATAAAGCCAATTTGACGACTGCTGCATTGTTGTGGCCGGTTACTGGAAAAGCGAAATCAATCGATTATAATTTGCCAGAAATTTTTGCCAACCGTAGATGGCAACATCAAATCATTGTCTCGTTAATGAATGGAAGCCCGCTCTATCAGTGGGAATTAAATAAGCTTTTTGGGCATATCCGCAATGGTTTGCACCAACCTGAGCTGGATGATTTTGTATTAGAATCAGCTGTCCATACGCTCCGAACGAAACGACCAAATTTAATGCTCATTCATTTTACCGATCTTGATGCGATGAGACATTCTTACGGGGTTTATTCAGAAGAAGCAGTTGAAGCGCTTCACCGCCACGATGATCGACTAGGGACCATTCTTGATGCTATAGAAGAAAATGGTGATCTTGCAGAAACGACCATTGTCGTACTGGGAGATCATGCCGCACTGGATGAAAACAAAGCCGTTAAGATAAATGTCGCTTTGCGCAACAATGGATTAATGACTGTTAATGGAAAAGGGAAAGTGACTGATTGGAAAGCATACTGTAAAGGATGTGATGGTTCAGCATATATTTATGTTAAAGATAAAAATGATAGTGAAACACAGAATAAGCTAAAAAAGCTCCTTCATGATTTAATGCAAGAGCAAGAGCACGGTATTGAAATGGTGCTGACGAAAGATGAAGCGTCAGCATTAGGGGCAGACCCTGAATGCTGCTTCATGTTGGAAGCGAAGCTTGGATATTATTTTATTGAAGACCATTTTGGTGAGTATATAAACATCGTCAATTTACATAATCGAGGAGAAAATGATAAATATATGTTAGCTTCGCATGGATACTCCCCCAATAAACAAGAATATAAGACATTTTTTCTTGCATCTGGCAAAGGGGTTCGAACAAATGCTGAAGTGCCATTTGCTAGACTTATTGATATTGGGCCAACATTAGCTAAGTTGATTGGGGTAGATTTGGGCAAGATAGATGGACAAGTGATTTCAGAGTTATTAGAGGGGGATTAATGTGGGAAAAAAATACAGTACTCCAGAGAAAAGCTGGGCCCTCTATGATTGGGCCAATTCTGCTTATACAATTGTGATTGTGACAGCGATTATGCCATTATATTTTAAATCAGTTGCCACTGAGGCAGGAATTTCGGGCGCAACCTCGACCGCATATTGGGGCTATGCCAATTCAATAGCAACATTGATCGTTTCAATTTTAGCACCAATTTTAGGAACAATTGCTGATTTCAAAGGATTTAAGAAGCGTTTCTTTGTCTTCTTTACTGCCCTTGGGGTGGTTTTTACCTTGCTTTTAGCTGTAGTTCCTTCAGATCAATGGCTTATTTTATTAGTGTTTTTTGTGCTCACATCGGTAGGTTTTGCCGGTGCTAATGTCTTTTATGATGCATTTCTCGTTGATGTTACATCGGAAGAGAGAATGAATAAAGTTTCAGCTCATGGCTATGCTATCGGTTATATCGGCAGCACGATTCCATTTATTATTTCAATTGCAATTATTATTCTTGCACAGGAAAGTATTATTCCTCTATCAGTAACAGTAGCTAGTCAAATAGCTTTTGTGATCACGGCATTATGGTGGGGAACTTTTACCATTCCGATGTTGAAAAATGTGGAGCAAAAATACTATGTTGAAAGAGTTCCTAACCCAGTTAGGGCGAGCTTTAAAAAGCTATATAAGACAATTAAAAATATAAAAATGTACCGTCCGTTATTCTTATTTTTACTGGCTTATTTCTTCTATATTGATGGAGTTTCTACTATAATAAAAATGTCGACTGCATATGGTTCTGATGTAGGAATTAGTTCTTCGACACTTCTTATCGTTTTATTCATCACTCAAGTTGTGGCAGCGCCATTTACGGTCATTTTTGGGAAGTTTGGTACAAAATATGGAGATAAAAAAATGATTATGGTTGGTATCTTTATTTATATCTTCATTTGCTGCTATGCTTTCTTCTTAGATTCAGCATTAGACTTTTGGATTTTAGCGATGCTGGTTGGGACAGCGCAAGGAGGAATTCAATCATTAAGTCGTTCCTATTTTGCAAAACTAGTGCCGAAGGAATCATCAAATGAATTCTTTGGATTTTACAGTATTTTTGGAAAGTTTGCAGCGATAGCCGGTCCTGTTCTCTTGGGGGTAACGGCACAAATTACGGGTAATACAAGCTACGGTGTGTTTAGTTTAATCGTTTTATTTATCATCGGAGCTATTATTCTTACACGAGTACCTAATCCAGATGAAGTTGTGCTAGATCATGGAGTGGGAAAATAATAATGAAAGAGAAGCTGTATCAAAAAGTCATTAAAAATGATTTTTTGATATCAGCTTTTTCTTTTGTGTGCTTTTTTTGGTGTTTTTGGTTATTTTATGGTGGATATAAGGGGGATTTCCCCTTTTCGCTCAGTAACAAAGACACTGTTATTTCGCGAAAGGTTATTCGTTGAGAAAGAACAAATTTAACCTTAGTGAAGCATCGGTTTAAACGAGATCAAAAAGCAAGCGAAAGCTCGGTCATCGCTTGCTTTTTGAGATTTTTCAAGCCTTCACATTATCCACTACAAAAAAAGCTTGAGTTTGCCAATTCGACTTACTGCTTCGATAATCCGGTCTTCATCAACAAGAAATCCTACGCGTACGTAACCTTCGCCAAATTGACCAAAACCATTGCCGGGTGCCACTACAACGTCTGTTTTTTCAAGCAGAAGCTCAGCAAATTGTTCGCTTGTAAAGCCCGTTGGAACTGGTAACCATGCAAAAAAAGAGCCAGCTGGCGCCTCGACTTTCCAGCCAATTTCCTGACATGCTGCAAGCAATGCATTCCGTCGTTTCTCATAACGGGCAACCAGCTCGACTACACAAGTTTGTTCTTCTGTTAATGCTGAAACAGCAGCCTTCTGAATCGCTGGAAATAAGCTAACATAAAGATGATCCTGAATGAGGTTTAATGCTTCTATAATCTTTGCATTGCCAACTGCAAAACCAACACGCCATCCAGCCATATTATAGGTTTTCGATAATGTGTACATTTCAACTCCAATATCTTTTGCTCCTTCTGCTTGAAGAAAGCTTACTGGTTTCTTGCCGTCAAAGCCAATTGCACCATAAGCAAAATCATGAAGAATGGTTATATGGTTTTCCTTAGCAAAACGAACGGTCTCTTCAAAAAATGCCAGATCGGCTGTCGCTCCCGTTGGATTATTGGGATAATTTAAATACATCAGTTTAGCTGCCTCGACCTGTTCTTTTGCAATGGATTTAAAATCAGGCAAAAATTGATTTTCTGCTTTGAGTGGAAATAAATGATACTTTACGTTAGCAAGCACTGCCCCGGAAAGATAATCAGGATAACCAGGGTCGGGAAGAAGCATCAAATCACCTTCATTTAATAAACAAAGTGGAAGTTCAACAAGACCAGTTTTTGTACCGAAAAGAATGGCAACTTCTTGATTTGGATCGATTTCAACTCCATAGTGAGTTTGGTAGAAATGGGCAGCGGCTTCTCTTAATTCCTGTAGGCCGCGAAAGGGTGAGTATTTATGCATATTTGGATCCTCAACAGCATTTTGAAGTGCCTTAACAATATGATTTGGAGTTGGCTGGTCGGGATTACCTTGTCCTAAATTGATAATATCTCTGCCTTCTGCTATGGCTTTATTTACTTTTTTTACGAGACTAGCAAAAAATTGAACGGGTAGCATTTTTAATCTTTCGGAATATTCCATATGTTCCACCTTTAAAAAGTATTTGCGATTTTATATCAAATTCTATAATCTTTAAATAAAAATGTCTAGAGGGAGGCAATTATGAAAATTGCATGTGTACAAATGAATATCGAATTTGGTGAACCGATAAAAAACTTTGCTGCTGTTAAACATTATATAGAAGAGGCAGCAAAAAACGGAAGTGATACGATAGTTTTACCTGAGATGTGGAATACAGGTTATGCTTTAACTGAACTTAATAGAATAGCAGATGAGAATGGAGAGAGGACAAAACAGTTTTTACAGGAGCTTGCTTATCAACATCGAGTAAATATTGTTGGGGGATCTGTTGCAACAAAGCGGAGTGAGAGATTCTATAATACGATGTATGTCGTTGAAAGAGGAGGTAGCGTGACTTCTGAATATGATAAAGCTCATTTGTTCAAGCTGATGGATGAACACCTTTATATGGAGCCGGGGCAAAAGCTTAACCGATTTCAACTTGACGGCGTGGAATGCGCTGGAGTCATCTGCTATGATTTAAGATTCCCTGAATGGATCCGAACTCATGTATTACAAGGTGCTAAAGTAGTCTTTGTTCCTGCTGAATGGCCGAAAAAGAGAATTGATCATTGGCAATTATTACTCCAGGCAAGAGCAATTGAAAATCAATGCTATATTGTTGCCGTTAATCGTGTCGGAAATGATCCAGACAATGAATTTAATGGACATTCAATGATCATTGGCCCATGGGGAGAGCTCCTCGTCACGAACGAAGAGGAAGAAGGTATTTTTTACGCGGAAATAGATATGAAGGAAGTGGAAGATGTGCGGCAAAGGATTCCCGTATTTGCAGATAGACGTGAGGAATTGTATTCTCTTAAAAAATAATTTTTTTCTGAAACGGATTGATATCCGCGATGTAAGCGCATCACATAAAAATAAAGAATCAATTAACTATTGACAGATAATTTGTCCACTAGTATTATCTAAATTACATTCTAATTAAAATTTTCAAACTTATCCAGAGTGACCGAGGGACATGGCCCTATGACGTCCGGCAACCCCCTTTTTTTGGGAAGGTGCCAATTCCTGCAGAATGGTTATACATTCTGAAAGATAAGTCGAGATATAGTATTTCGATGCGTCTTTCAGTAGAAGGGCGCATTTTTTAATTGTTTACTAGATTATTCCGTGAAAGTTGCCTGATTTTAAATTGTATCTCTGCAAACGTCAGGTCGATCTGTTCGATATCTACTACGGAAGAACTGCAATCGCGGGTTCATATTTCCTTTAGGCCGTTATCTTTGTCAATGAAAGGCTGCTAGAGGAGCATTCTAAGCAGACCAGAGTAGTTTCAATCTTAATTGCTCAAAAGGAGCTTCTTACTAAGTATGTGAAAAATGGGGTTTGTGTATGATAGAAATTCAAAATCTTTCAAAGATATACAAAACAAAAAAGGGCGAAGTTAATGGTGTTGATAATGTCTCACTATCCATTGAAAAAGGTGAGATTTATGGGATTGTCGGCTATTCTGGTGCTGGCAAAAGCTCATTGCTCCGCTGCATTAATTTACTTGAGCGTCCAACGACTGGACACTTAACTGTCGATGGAGTAGACCTAACTGTGCTACGTGGTGAAGCATTAAGATTAGCTCGATTAAAAATTGGGATGATCTTTCAACATTTCTATTTAATTAGTCAGAAAACAGTCTATGAAAATATTGCTTTTGCCTTAAAGGCAGCAAAGGTACCTGCTAAGGAAAGAACTGATAGAGTGGAGAAGCTTCTTGAAATGGTTGGTCTTTCCGAGAAACGGGATGTTTACCCTTCACAGTTAAGTGGTGGGCAAAAGCAAAGAGTAGCAATTGCAAGAGCATTAGCCAACAACCCAAAAGTGCTACTTTGCGATGAAGCAACATCTGCTCTTGATCCAACAACTACAAAATCAATATTGAATTTGCTTAAGAAAATCAATCAAGAATTAAAGATCACCATTGTCTTAATCACACATGAAATGAATGTAGTGAAAGAAATTTGTAATCGAATGGCCATTATGCAGGAAGGAAGAGTTGTTGAAGAAGGGGCTGTATACAATATTTTTGCCAGTCCGAAAACAGAGCTTGCCAAGGAATTTATTGCAAGCGTGGTGTCTTATGATATTCCTGAAACCATTGCTAATAGCTGTGAAGGTCCGATCGTAAAAGTAACGTTCCGTGGAAAGGTTGCAGGGGAAGGTGTTATTTCAGATACATTACAACAATATCAAGTTAAGGGGAATTTTTTGCATGGTTCTATTGAGTATATTCAAGATTTACCGCTTGGCATTTTTGTAATGGAATTAAAGGGTGAAAGAGAAGAAATTAAACAGGCGCTAAAATATATTGAAGAGCGTGATGCAGAGGTGGAGGTGTTGCGAGATGGGGTTTGATTTCGGACATTTCGTCGAACTTTTACCAGATATTAATACAGCCTTTCTCCAAACGATTTACATGATATCAATTTCTCTTGCCGTTGCTGTCATTGTTGGACTTCCAATTGGCATCCTATTGTATATCACAGATAAAGGGCTGTTTTGGGAAAATCAAGCTGTTCAAAGTATTTTAGGATTTATCGTAAATTTAGTTCGTTCAATCCCTTTTATCATTTTATTAGTAGCGCTGATTCCGCTCACTAAAGCTATTGTTGGTACTCAAATTGGTCCAGCGGCGGCAAGCGTCTCCCTTTCGGTTGCAGCCATTCCTTTTTTTGCACGCATAGTAGAAACGGCGTTAAGAGAAATTGATAAAGGTGTTATTGAAGCAGCTATTGCGGCTGGAGCGACACCGTGGATGATTATTAAAGATGTTCTTCTTTTAGAAGCAAAGTCAGGAATTATCTCTGGTGTTACGTTAACACTTATTAGTTTAATTGGTTTTTCAGCAATGGCTGGAACTGTTGGAGGTGGGGGAATTGGGGATTTGGCCATTCGATTCGGCTATTATCGCTATGATAATACGATCATGATAGCGACAGTTCTTATCCTCGTCATCTTAGTTCAAGTGATTCAAATCCTTGGTGATTTTATCGCAAAAGTTGTAGATAAGAGATAGCATTTATATATTGATATAAAAGAAATTTACGAGAGAGAGTGTGGGAAGAAAAGATGAAAAAATGGGTAAAATTAGCATTTGTATTGTTTGTACTAGGGTTTTTAGCAGCATGTGGGAGCAACGACTCAAATTCTGCTGCTGAAGGCGAAGAAACAAAGGAAATTCAAATCGGGGCAACAGCAGGTCCGTACAGTGACATGCTAAAGAAGGCAATTATCCCAGGCCTTGAGGAAAAAGGATACAAAGTGAAGGTGATTGAATTTAGCGATTATATCCAGCCAAACAACGCATTGGATAATGGTGATATTCAAGCAAATCTATTCCAACATACGATCTATTTAGAAAATTTTGCGAAAGAAAATAATATGGATTTAACAGCATTAATCACAGTTCCAACTGCACCTATGGGGATATATTCTAATGAATTTACATCGATCGAAGAAATTTCTGACGGTGCATCGATTACGATTCCGAATGATCCGACCAATGCAGCACGGGCATTTAATACACTTCAAGATGAAGGATTAATAGTTCTTGATGAAAATGCGGATCCGTTAACAGTGTCAGAAAAAGATATAATCGAAAACAAAAAAAATCTAAAATTCGAACCGATTGAAGCTGGACAACTTCCGCGCTCAGTGGAAAGTGCTGACCTTGCCGCAGTTCCTGGGAACTTTGCTCTAGCGGCAGGCATGGATTTATTAAGTGCTTTAGCATTGGAAAATATGCTCGATTCATATCGTAATGTTGTTGCTGTCAAAGCTGAGAATAAGGATGATCAGCTTGCAAAAGATATTGTCGAAATTGTTCAATCTGATTCGTTTGAAAAGGTGATCGATGACGAATTCCAAGGTTTTGGCAAACCAGAGTGGATGAATGAATAAATAATATAATGGTTTGACCCACTTCGATAATGAGTGGGTCTTTTTATAGAGGAGGGATTCTATATGCAGTCAATTTCCGTACACGGAGCACCAAGTGAGTATATTTTACAAGAGGGAGCACTTGAGCTTCTTGAGAGAAAGCTTGTGGAGAGAGGACTTAAACATATCCTCATTGTTCATGGCATGAAATCGTGGATTGCAGTTCAGCCATATTGGCCAACGTTTTCTGAAGTTGTTTATCAGGAGCATACTTATGGAGGGGAGTGTTCTTTAGATGAAATAACTGAATTAGCAAAAACTGTCGAGAAGGATGGCTTTGATGCAGTGGTCGGTGTTGGCGGAGGAAAGGTACTCGATTTAGTAAAAGCAGTTTGCGATATGACTCATACTCAAGCAATTTTAGTTCCGACACTTGCATCCAACTGTTCACCATGGACACCTCTTAGTGTCATATATGATCAAACTGGTGCTTTCATCAAATATGACGTCTATCCTATCTGCGCTAGTTTAGTCTTAATAGAGCCCAATATTTTACTTCAGGCACCAAAAGCAATGTTTATCGCAGGAATTGGTGATACATTGGCAAAATGGTATGAAGCAGATGTGCAAATGGAAAGATTACATAATAAACCAGTTCCATTGCAAATATCTCATTATACTGCACGGCAATGTAAAGTTCTTCTCATGGAACATTCAGAAGGAGCGCTCAAAGCGATAAATGCTGGTGCTTTAAATGATGATTTTATAAAAGTAGTAGAGACGATTATCGTTTTAGGGGGAATGGTTGGGGGGTTTGGTGACCATTATGGGCGTATTGCTGGTGCCCATTCCATTCACAATGGCTTAACTGCGTTAGTCGCAACTCATCACGTTTTGCATGGTGATAAGGTAGCATATGGAATTCTTGTACAGCTTGTTTTAGAAGGCAAACAACATGAAATTGAACTATTGCTTCCATTTTATCGCTCTCTCGGTTTACCGTACTCACTTAAGGGATTAGGAATTGAAGAAATAGAGGACGATATCGTAACCATGATCGCAGAGAAATCGACAATAAAAGAAGAATCTATTCATGTTTTGCCAATCGGAGATGTTGATGCAGATAGGGTTAAAAAGGCCATATATGAGTTAGAAACAATGATTGCCAGGAAACAAGTGTAGCGTTGAGAGCATCTTCCATTCTGTACGTGAAAATTTGTTGTCCATAGTGATATTTTATGAGATTCTATGCCAATAGCACCAAGCCTAGCGAAAATGTGAGGCTTGAATAAAAAACCTGGATAAGTTTGGACTGTATCTTCCGAATTATTCAGGTTTTTTTCGTTTATCTCGTTTAGGCTGTTCAAATTTGTAATTTCAATTAAGTAAACAAATAAGCCTCAGAATTCTTTTTAAGTAATTGTAAATGTTTGGTAAATATTTGTAAAATCTCTTGATTATTATGGTCAAATAGAATATGATTTTATTAGACCGACGGTCGGTCGATAAAAATGGAGGGTCAGTATGAGAATTTCGAAACCACATGATGAACGTAGAAATGAAATATTAGATGCTGCTGAAATGTTATTCACAATGAAAGGTTATTCAAAGACGACGGTGAATGACATTTTGAAAGAAGTTGGAATAGCTAAAGGAACCTTTTATCACTATTTTCAATCGAAGGAAGAAGTCATGGATGCTGTTGTTCAACGCTTTATTGATATTGGTGTGAATATGGCAAAATCAATTGCGGCCAAACCAGATTTAAAGGCTCCAGAAAAACTCTTTCAAATTCTTATGGCACAAAGAACTGATTCAGGGCGCAAAGAAGGCATGATTGAGGAGTTGCATGAGGCAAATAATGCAGAAATGCATCAAAAAAGTCTTGTTGAAACAATTCAACAATTAACCCCAATATTAACGAAGGTGATTGAACAAGGGATTACGGAGGGATACTTTTCAACCCCTTATCCAAAGGAAACAATCGAAATGTTATTGGTCTCTTCTCAGTTTTTATTTGATGAGGGAATCTTTGGCTGGCAATCGGATGAACTTCTACAAAAAGTGGTCGCTTTTGTTTATATTGTCGAAACAACATTAGGAGCTGAAAAAGGAAGCTTTCATTATTTGTTAGAGATGATGAAGCCGTCGAATATGACGGAAGATGGAGAGGGTGAAAATCACTCTTTATAAATGGGATGGTGAGAATGTTGGAATCGATCATTGTTGTGAAGGATTTTGTTAAGAAGTATGGCAGCTTTACTGCAGTGAATAAAATCTCGTTTGAGGTTAAGAGGGGGAGCATTTTTGCTTTATTAGGTCCGAATGGAGCTGGGAAAAGCACGACGATAAATACACTATGTACGATTTCGGAGAAAACCTCAGGATTTTTAACGATTGATGGAAAGGATGTTTCACGGGAGAAAGAAGCTGTTCGCAGAGAAATTGGTGTCGTTTTTCAAGACTCTACTCTCGATCAAAAAATGACAGTAGAAGAAAATTTACGAATGCATGCCCATTTTTATGCAATTCCGAAATCTTTAGTAAATGAGCGAATCGTTTTTTGTCTGCGTGTAGTTGATTTATTGGAGTGGCGCAAAGAGGTAGTTGGTCGCTTATCTGGTGGGATGAAAAGAAGAGTGGAACTGGCAAGAAGTTTACTTCATTTACCTAAGCTATTAATTTTAGATGAACCAACGACTGGTCTTGATCCTCAGACTAGAACGAGTATTTGGGATTATTTAATTAAGCTGCAAAAAGAAGAGGATCTAACCATTCTGTTAACGACTCATTATATGGATGAAGCGGAAATTTGTAATCAAGTCGCTGTTATCGATCATGGCAAAGTTGTTGCGTTTGATCAACCGAAGCATTTAAAGGAAAAGTACACAAAGGATAAAGCTTATCTTAGAACAAGTAATGAACAGGAATTAGAACGACTATTAAAGGATGGCAACTTTGTCTATCATCAAAACAGTTTCGGCGAATTTATGATCGAAGTTAATCATTTGTCCGAATTGCTTAAGATGATGAACGAGCATTCTCCTTATATAACCGATATGGAAATAAAAAAAGGGACCTTAAATGACGTTTTTTTGGAGATAACCGGTAGTGAAATAAGGGGGTAAGTAGATTTGAGAATTATAACTGCACTATGGTTAAGAAATGTAAAACTATTTTTTCGAAATCGTCTACAATTAGTATTGCTTGTTGTTTTGCCATTTTTCTACTTGTATTTATTAAGCACATTATTTGAGAGTGTTTCGATCAACAATCATATACATTATGTCTTAGCCGGGATTGTCATTATTGTTGTTTTTCAAACATCGTTGAATATCGCAACCTCCACAATTGACGATATCGTTTCTGGTTATATGAAGGAGGTGCTGGTTAGTCCAGTGAAGCGAATTGAAATCGCGCTTGGACAAATTTTTGCCTCAACAACAATTGCCACATTTCAAGGGATGCTTATTCTAATCGTCGGCTCTTTTATTGGCATGACTTATCGCTCAATCTTTACTCCGCTTGCACTTATTTGTTATATGATTTTTGTCGGTCTGGTTTTTTCCGCATTTGGATTATGGGTTGCGACAATTGTCAAAAATGCACAAACCTTCCAGATTGCTTCTATAGCGATTACAACACCAATAACCTTTTTGTGCGGCGTTTATGTTCCGCTTAGTCTTCTGCCAAATGGCTTACAATATGTTGCCCTTATAAATCCAATGACGTATGCGACAGCTTTTTTCCGTACGATAAGTTTGGAAAAAATGTCTGTACCTGTAGATGAATTGTTATCAGAACAATTAGCCTTTCAGGTGAACAGTTTTATCATTACGCCACAACTAAGCATTATAATTGTTTTTCTATTTGGACTATTATGCTTAATTCTGGCGACAGCAGCTTTTTCGAAGGTGGACTTTACGTTGATTGATCGTTCAAACGTGCAAAAGGATATTTTCCAGCAATAGATTTTCTTGAAAGAGGAAGGGAGAAACTCGGTGCTTATAAAAATATTGCGAAGAGATTTGCGAAAGAAGAAAAGCATTACTAGTGTTTTATTTCTATTTGTATTTCTGGCAGCCATTCTTGCTGCCAGTGGAACAGGGATGATTAGTAAGTTATTTCAGTCGATGGACTATTTATTTACGAAAGCGGAAACCCCTCATTTTGTGCAGATGCATGCAGGAGAAATAAACAAACAGGAAATAGAGGATTGGGCAATGAACCATCCGTTTGTGAGCAAGCAGCAAACTGTAGAGATGCTTAACATCGATGGGACTAAGCTATTGCTTGGGAATAAGCAGGAGCCTGAAATAAACAGTGTCATGGATATAAGCTTTGTGAAACAAAACGAGGCATTTGATTATTTACTCGATCTAGAAAATGAGTTGATTCAACTTTCTTCTGGTGAAATCGCAGTTCCTGTTTACTATATGGTGCGTGATCAATTGCAAATAGGTGATGAAGTGAGCATTATAAATGGGAATGAAAGGATTACATTTACAATATCTCATTTTCTCCGTGATTCACTTATGAATCCTTCCATGGTTCATTCGAAGAGATTTTTAGTCAGTGATGAAGATTATCAACTATTGAAAGTTCATATAAAAGAGAGCGAATATTTAATCGAATTTCTACTAAAGGATATTGAGCAATTGAATAATTTTAGTCAGTCTTATCAAGAATCTCCACTGCCAAGCGGCGGGCCCACTCTTGATTACCAAACTTTTAAAATACTAAATGGTCTTACGGAGGGCGTTTTGGCAGTTACGATAATTTTTATTAGTTTACTGCTTATCGTTATCGCTGTTTTATGCTTAAGATTGACGATATTGGCAACATTGGAAGAAGACTATCGGGAGATCGGCGTTATGAAAGCAATTGGAATCAACCAAGCATACATGAAAAAAATATATATGAGCAAATATGTAGTCATTGCAGCAACCGCCTCCCTGTTTGGCTATCTTATGTCTCTATGGTTTAGCCCGCTGTTTACACGAAATATGGCTACTTATTTAGGATTGGTTCCAAGAAATATTGTCGATTATGGCACTCCTTTTGTGGCAGCTTTTTTAATATTTATTTTTTGCCTTGTCTGTTGCCGAATGACGCTAAGAAAATTTAATCATATTAGTACAGTAGAGGCGCTTCGGGCTGGGAAGACGGGTAGGATATCAAAAGGACAGGGTAATTTTCCTATCCATAAAAATCGGTTCGTTCCTATCAATCTTTTGCTAGCAATAAAAGATTTATTTAGTAGAGGAAGAATGTATCTATTATTATTTGTTGTTTACATTATCTGCACCTTTATCATGATTGTACCTGTGAATTTTTTGAATACAATACAGTCTTCCAGTTTTATCAACTATATGGGAATAGGAAAAAGCGACTTAAGGATTGACCTCCAGCAGTCTGAAGATATGAGCGCACGGTTTGGTGATATTCTCACCTATATTGAAAAGGATGCTGATGTTGAAAAATTCACTTCGCTAGTAGTAAAGCGGCTGAAAGTAGCCGGTAGTGATGGACGATTAGAAAATATGAATGTTGAGACAGGAGATATGTCCCTTTTCCCATTGGAGTATTTAAAAGGAAATATACCGAATAAAGAAAATGAAATTGCTCTATCGTATTTAAACAGTGAGGAGTTAAATAAGGACGTCGGAGATATTCTCCAGCTAGAGGTCAATGGCGAAATGAAAGATTTGATTGTAAGTGGCATTTATCAGGATATAACAAATGGAGGTCGAACTGCAAAAGCGATTTTTCCAACTGATCATGAACAAGCGATATGGTACGTTATTAGTTTGAATTTAGTGAATGATGTGGACGTTTCAGAGAAGATAAAGGAGTATACAAAAGTTTTTCACCCGGCTAAAGTAACAGATATAAAGGGTTATTTAGCAGAAACGCTAGGCGGTACAATTGAACAGTTAAGACTATTAACGATTATAGCGATTGTCATTACATTAGGAATCTCTATTTTAATTTCAACACTCTTTGTGAAAATGATTGTTGCAAAGGATTCATCACAAAATGCTATATTACGAAGTATCGGATTCTCGTTAAGGGATATTCAAGGGCAATATGTCATGCGACTACTTATAGTATTATTTGCAGCAATTTTATCCGGAACGATTTTGGCGAATACCGTTGGACAGAACTTTGTCAGTGCTTTATGGTCAATGCTGGGTGCTGCAAGGATTGAGTTTGTAATTAATCCTGTTCATGCATATCTTCTTTGTCCATTCCTTTTATTAATAGCTGTTACGGTTACAACACTAATCAGTACAAACTCAATTGCAAACAATAAAATTTCTGAGATGAATGCAGATTAATTAGGAGGGAAGTGAAGAATGAATACGATACTGGAAGCGAAGGAACTTACTAAATTTACGGGTGATAAAGAAAGTGGTCAAATATTAAAATCAGTGAATCTTCAGGTGAGCGAAGGAGAATTTGTTTCAATTATGGGTCCTTCAGGCTCTGGAAAATCAACATTGCTCTATAATATAAGTGGAATGGATAAGGCAACTAAAGGACATGTAAAATTAGATGGACAGGAAATAACGTTGCTCCCTGAAAAGGAATTGTCAAGATTACGATTAAATGAAATGGGGTTTATTTTTCAGCAAATCCATTTATTAAAAAATCTGTCCATTTTCGATAATATTGTTTTATCGGCTTATTTGGCGGAAAACAATAGTCGAGAATTGATAAATAAAAGAGCAATTGAATTGATGGAAAAAACAGGGATTTTATCACTGAAAGATCATGATATCACTCAAGCTTCGGGAGGGCAGCTACAAAGAGTTGCCATTTGTCGAGCGCTTATTAATCAGCCAAAAATTGTTTTTGCCGATGAGCCGACCGGTGCGCTAAATTCAAAAGCAGCAGCGGAAATCATGGAACTTTTAATTGAATTCAATCAGACAGGGACTGCTATTTTATTGGTGACACATGATTTAAAAGTTGCAGCCAAAACAGAACGGGTTCTGTATATGCTAGATGGAAATCTAGTCGGAGAAAAGAAGCTGGGGAAATATCAATTGAATAAAAATGATCTACGAGAGAGAGAAGAATTGCTTTCACGCTGGTTAGCTAAAATGGATTTTTAATATGAACGAGGTGGACATCGTGAGGTAAGTTAATTCACGTATGTCCACCTTTAAAAATTTGGATGGAAGCGAGCGAACGATTTTGTGAATGAGTTTTACGTCCAATGTGCACAAATATGCTCGGTTTATAGCATTTTTATTTTTTGAATTTACTTTCCTTTTTCTTAGCACGAAGTTGAGCCATTAGGTGCTCAACCGATTTTTTGGCCGAGTTTGTACTTTCTTCGTCTAGCTCCATTTTTATTATTTCGTTATTTTTTAACGTCAACGTTAACCACATTCCTGGAGAAGAACCTAATGGCAAGTGGTCGATCGGCTTTATATACTGTTTCTTACTTTCTTCAAGTAAGAGCACAGCATAGCTTTCTTCAAAGCGATCAATATAGGCTTTCATGTCAATTCACTCCTATACAAGCTAATCCTTCTTTTTTAATATCATCGACTCGTGCCGGTCCAATTCCATTAATCTTTTCCAGATCCTCAATAGAATAGTAAGGCCTTAAAGTAATTAAATCATGCGCCCGTTCTGGACCAATATGGACGATGTCTTCAATTTCTTCTGCTGTAGCAGTGTTTATATCGATGCAACTCTCATTAGCTTCATTTTGTAAGTCCGTTTTGCTTGGCTGCTCAAATGTCTTTTTCGCTGGTACTTGTCCGGACTTTTTTGTCTTTACCGTGTACGTTTTCCCATCGGTAGTAATAATAATTGTACCATCAACGTCTGTTCCATAAAGTGCAATTCCTGATTTTTTGATAAGGGATACGACTTCTTCATGGGGGTGACCATATGAGTTGCCGGTTCCAGCACTGTATATGGCGACCTCAGGTCGGACTGCTTGTAAAAATTCTTCGCTCGTAGAGGTAGATGAGCCGTGATGACCCAGCTGCAAAAAGGTTGCTTGTAATTGAGCACCACTTTCAATCATTTCTTTTTCGCTCTTTTTGTCTGCATCCCCTGTAAAAATAAAACGGACTTCACCAAATGTTATTTTCATGGAAATTGATTCTTCATTTGTCTTCCCACTGATTTCTTGTGGATATAGAATATCTATTTGTAGAGGTCCAAGCTCATAGCTTTCACCCATTCTTGGTTCAACATAATCAATGTCATTTTCATTTATTGCTATTAGGACACGCTGGAAAGTATCAGATTGACTTGTGTTGCCTGAAAACCATACCTCATCGACGTCAAATTGATTAAGCACTTGATCCAACTGCCCAATATGATCTGCATCTGGATGCGTGCCAATGGCGATATTGATTTTATCAATTCCAGCTTCTTCAAGATAGCTAACAACTTCATTTCCGGTGAAGTCTCCTGAGTCGATTAAAATTACATATTGCTTTTCGTTTTCTGTTACTTGAAAGAGAGTAGCGTCAGCTTGACCAACATCTAAAAAATGAACATTCAGTTCACCATTAGGAGAATGGTTTTTGTTCGATATATCTAAGTTTGCTGATGCTGGATTTTTATCAAAGTTGCTCGAAGGCTGTTGGACATTGCAGCCAACTAAAATTAGAATTACAGTGATCGAAATAAGTAAGTTTTTCAATTAAATCCTCCTGCTTGTATTATGCTCGTGATATTTGCCCGCACCCATTATTCTATCATATGAATGGTAGAAAAATGACCTATTCAGCGTTCTGATAGAAATCAAGATATTTGAATTTGCCTATGTCTCTTTTCTTTTTAATATAGATATAGGTAGCACGGGCAGGTTGAGTAGTGGGAAGGTGGTGGCGTTTTCCGCGGTCGAAATACCGCACGAACGACTGCTCGGAGGAGGATCGTGCGAACGCAAACCCTAGTGCGTAAATCAATGTAATTGAACCACAATTCCGTCAAGAAATGACAAATAAATATGGAGAGGGAGAAATGAAAAAACATTTTTTTCAGTGTACTTAATTTTTGTTTGGAGGTTGTTAATTGACACTTTCTGATTTATGTGATATTTAAATTATGGATGTTAGCACTCTTGAGGTAAGAGTGCTAAACTATCAAAAGTTCGGGAAGGAGCAAGGTTATGGAAAAGAGGCAGTTTCAGGCAGAATCTAAACGGTTATTAGAAATGATGATTAACTCTATTTATTCTCAAAAGGAAGTGTTTTTAAGAGAATTAATCTCCAATGCAAGCGATGCAATTGATAAAATTTATTATAAGGCTTTAACTGATGAGGAACTAACCTTTAACCAGGATGACTATTACATTAAAGTAGTGGCTAATAAAGATGATCGGACATTAAAAATCATAGATACTGGTATAGGGATGACGAAGGAAGAGCTTGAAAATAATCTTGGCGTTATTGCTAAAAGTGGCTCTTTAGCTTTTAAAACAGAAAATGAAATTAAAGATGGACATGATATTATTGGTCAATTTGGCGTTGGTTTTTATGCTGCTTTCATGGTTGCTGATGTTGTGACAGTTATAAGCCGAGCGCTTGGGAGTGATGAGGCTTATAAATGGCAATCAGAAGGGGCAGATGGCTACACAATCGAACGAACCGAGAAGGATGAAGTTGGCACAGAGATTATTTTAAAAATGAAAGAAAATGACGAAGAAGAATCCTATGATGAATATTTAGACGGGTATCGTCTGCAAACGATTATAAAAAAATACTCAGATTTTATTCGTTACCCAATTAAAATGGATCTCACAAAAAGCCGGAAGAAGGAAGGTAGCGAAGATCAATATGAGGACTATGTTGAAGAAGAAACCATAAATAGCATGGTTCCGATTTGGAGAAAAAATAAAAGTGAATTGACAACTGAAGATTATGAGAATTTTTATAATGAAAAACGCTACGGCTTTGATAAACCGTTGAAGCATATCCATATTAGTGTTGATGGAACGATTCGCTACAATGCAATTCTTTATATTCCGGAAAACATTCCATTTGATTATTATTCAAAAGAATACGAAAAAGGACTTGAACTGTACTCAAATGGAGTATTAATAATGAATAAATGCTCAGATCTGCTTCCTGATTATTTTAGTTTTGTAAAAGGATTGGTAGATTCTGAGGATCTTTCTTTGAATATTTCAAGAGAAATGCTCCAGCATGATCGCCAATTAAAATTAATCGCGAAAAACATTAATAAGAAAATTAAAGGCGAACTTCAATCTCTCTTGAAAAACGAACGGGATAAGTATGAAATTTTTTATAAAGCATTTGGAAGACAATTGAAATTTGGAGTGTACAGTGATTTTGGTGCGAATAAAGAAACCCTTCAAGATTTGTTGATGTTCTATTCCTCTAAGGAAAAAAAGATGGTCACATTGGATGAGTATATTTCCAGAATGCCAGAGGAGCAAAAGTACATTTATTATGCGACTGGTGAATCGATTGAACGGATCGAGAAATTACCACAAACAGAGCTGGTGGCTGATAAAGGCTATGAGATTCTTTATTTTACAGAGGATATTGATGAATTCGCTATCAAAATGCTCATGACTTATCAAGAAAAAGAATTTAAGTCTGTTTCCAGCGGTGACCTTGGTATTGAGGAAAATGAAACAGATACGGAGAGTAAAGACGAAGAGAATAAGGAACTTTTCAATGAAATGAAAGACATTCTTGCAGGGAAAGTAAAGGATGTTCGCGTTTCAAAGCGGTTGAAATCCCATCCGGTATGTTTAACAGCTGATGGAGAAGTAACGATCGAAATGGAAAAAGTCCTTAATGCAATGCCGGATAACCAAAATGTAAAAGCAGATAAAATTCTTGAGATAAACTCTAACCATGAAGTATTTGAAGCATTAAAGAATGCTTTTGCAAATGATAAAGAAAAATTAAGCTTGTATACAAATTTACTATATAATCAAGCACTTCTTATTGAAGGCTTGCCGATCCAAGATCCAGTTGAATTTACGAACGATATTTGTAAAGTCATGCTTTAAGATATGAACAGCCTCCCACGGTGGTGGAGGCTGTTTTTTATCTTCTAAATGAGTGTAAGGGGATAACTAAAAAATAGTATCGTATTTCCAAGTGGTTTGTTTTAAAAAGGCAGAAGACATCATAAATGGGATCAATTCGTTATTATCGCTATTTATCTGCTATTTTATATAATTCGGTCATCATCGTGGTAAAATGTTAAAATAACAATATTGCTGAATTGTGTTAAGTGAATTTTCACTTTTAATAAGTAAAACATTTGAATTTATTATTGTAAACTAGCAATATTGAAAGAGGAGTTCATTTTCTAAAAATTAAAAATTTATTAAAAAAATAGTTTATATTCTGACAAGCGTAATTTATAATAAAAAAGAACTACATAAATCTAGGGGGAATTATATGGAAGCATTTGTTAATTGGTTAAATGGGATTATTTGGAGCCCTGCGCTTGTTTATTTATGTTTAGGTGTAGGTCTAGTTTTCTCTATCGCAACAAAGTTTTTGCAGATTAGGCATATTGGCGATATGGGAAAATTAATGTTTAACCGCCAAGCATCAGATTCAGGAATTTCATCCTTTCAGGCGATCTCGATGTCATTAGCTGGAAGAGTCGGAACAGGAAATATAGCTGGGGTAGCAACCGCGATTGCGTTTGGTGGACCTGGAGCAGTATTCTGGATGTGGGCAATTGCTTTTCTTGGAGCAAGTTCAGGGTTTATCGAGGCAACGCTTGGGCAAGTATATAAAACAAAGCAAAATGGACAATTCCGCGGGGGACCAGCTTACTATATTGAAAAGGGACTCGGAATTAAATGGTATGCCATTTTATTTGCAATTGTGACCGTTGTTGCAACTGGTGCATTATTACCAGGCGTGCAATCTAACAGTATGTCTACGGCTGTAAATACAGCTTTCGGAATAAGTCCTTGGATTTCTGGAATTGCAGTTTGTGTAATTTTAGCTATTATTATCTTTGGTGGAGTCAAGCGTATTGCAAAAACAGCAGAGTTTGTCGTCCCAGTAATGGCTGTTGGTTATATTTTCGTGGCACTTATTATTCTCATTATGAATATTGATAGAGTTCCAGAAATCTTTGGACTTATCTTTTCGAGCGCATTTGCAATGAACTCTGCTTTTGGCGGTATTTTAGGTGCTGCAATTTCATGGGGAGTTAAACGCGGGGTTTATTCAAATGAGGCAGGGCAAGGTACAGGACCACATGCTGCCGCAGCTGCTGAAGTTTCTCATCCGGCAAAGCAAGGGCTTGTGCAAGCATTTTCTGTTTACATTGATACATTGTTTATTTGTTCAGCTACAGCGTTCATGATTTTAATTACAGGAATGTACAATGTTACACCTGAAGGTGAAGAAGCAATTGTTGTTAACTTAGCGGAAATGGAACCAGGACCAGGGTATACTCAGTCTGCGGTTGAATCTGTAATGCCTGGTTTCGGAGCACCGTTTGTTGCCATCGCTTTATTGTTCTTCACATTTACTACGATTATGGCATACTACTATATGGCTGAGACAAATTTAGCATATATTAACCAAAAGGTAAGAAGGGTTTGGTCTGAGTACCTTTTAAAATTTATTTTTATTGCGATGGTTCTCTATGGTAGTGTCAAGACGGCCGATGTGGCATGGGCTCTAGGAGATGTAGGGGTTGGAAGTATGGCTTGGCTCAACATTATAGCTATCCTTCTTTTAGCAAAACCGGCGCTTGCTGTACTTAAAGATTATGAAGAACAGAAAAAAGCTGGAAAGGATCCTATCTTTGATCCAGTCAAAGTTGGCATTAAAGGAGCTGACTTCTGGGAGAAGGAATACAAATACCCTGGGGCTGATGGTAATAAAACGACAGCAACTTCCGGATCATCAGTAGACAAATAAAGTGAAATGAAAAGGCGCTCATTTGTGTGCGCCTTTTCATATTTCATTGTTCTAAAATCCGAAACATTAATATTTTGCTTTTGTGGCAAGTTTTTGATTATGTTTATCATCAATTAAACGTTCAATACGCTCAAGTTCTTTTTTATCGGTTAAAATTTCTTGTTTATTTCGGCTAATTAATGTTTGCATGGATATAAATTGTTTTCTCATGTTTTTGCTCCTTTCTTTCGAGAAATTTGTCGAAAAATAGTATATGATAAATATATCAAAATTTTCAGAAATAATCAAATGACTAGTCGTGAAAACAAGAATATTTACTGAGAATTTACAAAGTTAATAATCCGTTAACCACCTTCCGCAAATTTGAAAAAAAGCTTTGCAAAGACTGAGCATTGGTAAAGTGGCGTGAAATCAAAAAAAAGAAATAGCCATGCTCTGTAGTAACTTGCTATATGTGGTGGAATGCATGAAGTTTTGAGGAATTGATACCGGATAAAGTATCAATGAAGAAAGACAGGAAATTTTCCTGTCTTTTATTAAGTCGCCATTACTTGACCACCGTTAACATGCAGTGTTTGTCCTGTAACAAATCTAGAGTCGTCCGAAGCTAAATAAACAAAGGTTGGGGCCAATTCAAATGGCTGACCTTGACGTTCCATCGGATTTCCAGCAAGTGTTACCTCGTCAGAAGAGAAACTAGCCGGAATTAGTGGTGTCCAAATTCTTCCAGGTGCCACGGCATTAACACGAATCCCTTCTTTTACGAGGCTATTGGCTAGGGCCCTTGTGAATCCAACGTTTGCAGCTTTCGTGGCTGTGTAATCGATTAATTGGTCAAATCCTACATAGGCGACGACAGAAGCAGTGTTAATGATCGAGCTTCCAGCTTTTAGATGAGGCAGGGCAGCTCGTGTTGTATAAAAGTGAGAGTAAATATTTACTTTGAAGGTATCGTCAAATTGTTCATCACTTATATCGAGTAAACTTAATTGTTGAAATTGAATTCCAACATGATTGCAGAGGATGTCAAGTTTTCCAAATGCAGCGATTGTTTTTTCGACAATATCTACACATTGCTGCTTTTTTCGTAAATCTCCAGGTAGGAGAATACACCTTTGTCCTAATTCTTCGATTCTATTTTTGGTGCGATTGGCATCTTCATGTTCATCTAAATAAGCGATGGCAACATTCGCTCCTTCTTTGGCGAAAGCGATCGCGACTGCAGCACCAATCCCACTATCACCACCAGTGATGAGTGCAACTCTCCCTTTTAGTTTTTCGCTCCCTTTATAATGAGGATTTTCAATAATTGGTTTTGGTACCATGTATTTTTCTTCTCCAGGTTGACGAAATTGCCGCTGTTCCGGTACGGTAATGGGAATTTCTTGAAATTGTGTAATTCTTCCGTAGTTAGGGTACATGGGATAATCGTTCAAATTTTCTTTTTGTGACATGATGGCCTCCTAAAAAACATTATTCTGAGTTACAGTATGAAACTGAAGTAAATTAAGTGCATTCGTACTGGCTCATTTTAAACCGGTAACGAATACCGTGATAACAAATTGGCGATGGAGGGAAGAGGAAGTGAATGATTATAATCAAGAAGTTACTTATTTACTTGTAAATGAATCAGAGGGAACAGTAGAGGTATTATATGGAAATCAATCATTTGAGTTGCCTTTAATAGGAAAAAGGCCGCCATATTATGCGTACCCTAGATATGAACCGAATTATCCTATTATATAGATAAGAGAAATTGACTTTTAGCTCGTCATATTTACACCTAGAGCACCGGTGAGAAAGCAGGCTTAAACAGCCCCGTTTTCAAAGCGTTGAATATCGTCATTTTCACCAATGACAATGAGAATGTCCCCAGAATAGACGACTTCTTCAGCAGATGGGGAGACAATTATGTCTCCTTCTCTCTGAATGCCAATAATATTACATCCATACTTTGCTCTTACATTTAATTCAGCGATTGTTTGTGCGTGTATTTTGGCTGAAGCCAAAATTTCTACAATGCTGTGTTTTTCCGAAAGTTCAATATAGTCAATGACTTTGTCTGATATGATATGGTGTGCAATCCGTTTAGCCATATCCTTCTCTGGGTGTATTACCCGGTCAGCACCGATTTTTTCCAGTACTTTACGATGATAATGATTTACTGCTTTTGTCCACACTTTGTTAATCCCTAAATCCTTTAATAATAGAGTTACAAGTACACTTTTTTCAATATCATTGCCCAGAGAGACGATGGCATGATCCATGTTTTTTATGCCGACCTCTTTTAATCTTGTTTCGTTCAGGGCATCAGCATGAACGGCATATGTAGCAAATTGTTCGTATTTTTCGACCCGCTCTTTATTCTTATCGATTGCCAAGACGTCAATGCCAAGTACACTAAATTCTTCAACAAGACTTCCACCGAAGCGCCCTAAACCAATTACGGCAAATTGCTTTTTCATATTAATCCTCCTCAAAATTGTTTTCCTATAGAATTTCCACTAAATGAAATTTTTATCAAACATTTGATTATTCAGAATATTATAATAGAGAAGGGGTGGATGCTAATGGATCAATCAGTGAAAGAAGGCGAGCTTCTTTGGAAGCCTTCAGATGATTTGCAGAAACAGTCTAATATGGCGGATTATATGAAGTGGCTACAAACAAATAAGAATCTCCATTTTAAAAATTATGAGGATATGTGGAAATGGTCTGTCACTGAGATCGAATCATTTTGGGAATCTTTATGGGAGTACTTTTTGATAAAATCTACTACAGGTTATTTACAAGTATTATCAGAGCGGAAAATGCCGGGAGCTAAATGGTTTACTGGAGCTAAAGTAAATTATGCAGAGCATATATTTCGAAATTATCATGAAAATGATATAGCTATCCTTGCAAAATCAGAGCTTCGTCCATTAGAAGAAATGAACTGGGCAACTTTGAAAAAAAATGTAGCTTCCTTTGCAGCAGGTCTCAAAAAAAATGGAATTAAAAAGGGAGACTGTGTTGCTGCTTATCTTCCCAATATTCCAGAAGCAATAATTGCTTTTTTAGCATGCGCAAGTATCGGTGCAGTGTGGTCAAGTGCTTCACCGGACTTTGGAGGTCCAGCCGTAATTGAGCGCTTTAAACAGATAGAACCAAAGCTTCTCATTGCTGTTGACGGATACCGTTACGGTGGCAATGATTTTAATCGAATGAAAACAGTAAGAGATATTAAGAAATCGATCCCGACGATTGAAATGACAGTATTGCTACCATATTTGAATGAAAAATTAACATGTGATGAATGTAAAGGCATCATGCTCTGGGAGCAGTTCATTACTGAAGTAAATGATGAGGCATTGCAGTTTCTTCCTTTAGCATTTGATCATCCGTTATGGATCTTATTTTCATCCGGTACGACCGGAACTCCGAAAGCTATTGTTCAAGGTCATGGTGGCATTTTGCTGGAGCATCTTAAACAATGTGTATTACATATGGATTTAAAAAGAAAAGAGCGTTTTTTTTGGTTTACAACCACAGGATGGATGATGTGGAATGTTGTAGTAAGCGGTCTACTCGCAGGCGCAGCTATTGTACTTTATGATGGTAGCCCTGGATTTCCTACACTTGATAACCTATGGCAACTTGCCGCTGAAACAAAAATCACTCTATTTGGAACAAGTGCAAGCTTTCTTCTTTCTTGTATGAATAAACAAATTGAGCCTTCCAAATTTAATCTTTCCCATTTAAAAACAATTGCTTCCACAGGTTCACCATTGCCAGTGGAAGGGTTTTCGTGGGTTTATAGTTGTGTAAAACAAGATTTATGGTTATCCTCTGTCAGTGGCGGAACAGATATTTGTTCAGCGTTTGTCGGTGGCTCACCACTATTGCCTGTCCATGCTGGAGAAATTCAATGCAGAGAATTGGGAGCAAAGGTCGAGGCATTCAATGATGATGGCGAAAGTGTATTGAATGAAGTTGGAGAGCTTGTATTAACAGAGCCAATGCCATCAATGCCCCTCTACTTTTGGAATGATCAAAACGGTGAGCGCTATTATGATAGTTATTTTGCCTTTTATTCAGGGGTTTGGAGACATGGGGATTGGATAAAAATATTTTCAAAAGGCAGCTGCCAAATATATGGTCGTTCCGATTCTACTATCAATAGGGGAGGGATTCGGATAGGGACAAGTGAAATATATCGTGCAGTGGAAGGCATGGAAGAAATCGCCGATAGTCTTGCTATCGATGTAAGCAATAACATTCTGCTATTTGTTGTCTTAGAAAAAGGAAATTTATTTACGGAGGCTTTTGTAACAAGGGTTCGCAAACAAATTCGCCAAGTTTGCTCCCCGAGGCATATCCCCGATCAAATTTATGAAATTACGTCGGTTCCGCGTACTTTAAATGGTAAAAAATTGGAAGTTCCGATTAAAAGGATACTTACGGGAACACCTGTTTCAAAGGCGGTTAATACTGGCTCATTAAGTAATCCTCATTCACTAGATTTTTTTATCAAGCTTGCAGAGAAGATTCAAAGCCCAGATTCTTAATAGGGAACTGGGCTTTGAATTCAGATGTCTGGTTCTATACGTTAGTTCTTAATTTCTGCAGCATAGCTCGATTGAAGACTAACAACGCGATTAATGGCATCAATATAGGCGCTCGCACTGGCAAAAATAATATCTACATGTATAGCTCTACCTTGATATAAGGCTTCCTCATGTTTGATTTTAACAAAGACTTCCCCAATAGAGTCTTTCCCTCTTGAAATGGATTTAATTTTGTAATCAATCAGTTCAGCCTTTATGTTAAGACCTTGATCAATCCCTTTATAAATTGCATCGATAGGACCATTACCTTCTGCGATTCCTTCTATAACATTGCCGTCTTCTTTCAAAATATGAACGAAAGCTCGATAGTCTTTGTTTGCTAACACTTGCAGACTAAGATCTTTAAATGTGTAGGTGGAGGACTGCTCACCTGATTTCGTTTCCAGTAGAGCGATGATATCCTCATCAAAAATCTCCTTTTTGCGATCAGCTAGCTCTTTGTATTTTGTGAATACTTCCTTTAATTGTTCTGGCGTAATGGAATATCCAAGCTCCTCATAACGCTTTTTTAATGCGTTTCTTCCAGATAGCTTTCCGAGAACAAGCTTTGTTTCAACAAAACCAACACTCTCAGGCTTAAGAATTTCATATGTTGTTTTATCTTTAATGACCCCATCCTGGTGAATCCCAGATGAATGGGCAAAGGCATTATTACCAATCACTGCTTTGTTTGGGGGCACGCTTATTCCAGTAAGTCTGCTAATAAGTTTGCTTGTTTTGGCAATCTCTGTTAGGTTGATGCCCGTTTCTTTTTGATAATAATCTTTTCTTGTTTCAAGAAGGGCTGCAACCTCTTCTAAAGCAACATTACCAGCTCTTTCACCTATACCGTTGACACAGCCTTCCACTTGCAGTGCGCCAGCTTTAATGGCAGCGATGCTGTTGCTTGCTGCCAAGCCTAAATCATCATGACAGTGACAACTAAGTCTTACATTTTCAACGCCTTTTGTATGTTCAAGAATATATTGAAAAAGTTGAGCATACTCTTCAGGAGTTGTATAGCCAACCGTATCTGGAAAGTTTAATACAGTTGCACCAGCCTCAATGACATGTTCTGCGACCTCTCGTAAAAATTCAAGTTCTGTTCTAGTGGCATCTTCACAGGAAAATTCTACATGTTTAAAATATTGTGCTGCATAAGAGACACATTCAACTGCTTTTTTGATAACTTCCTCTTTTGACATAAATAATTTTTTCTCGCGATGAATGGGGGAAGTAGCGATGAAGACATGTATCCCCACGTTCTCAATTCCGGCAAAGGCGTTGATGACAGCATCAATATCTCCTTTATTTGCTCGTGCTAAACTAACAACGAGCGGTTTTGTCACTGCGTTTGCAACGGCTCTGACTGCTGCTGCGTCACCAGGAGATGCGGCAGCAAAACCGGCTTCAATGACATCAATTCCAAGCTGTTCCAAGCGAAGTGCGATTTCAACCTTTTCCTCTTGATTTAAATTTACACCTGGTGTCTGCTCTCCATCTCTTAAAGTTGTATCAAAAAAATACACTCTTTCATTCATTGCAATTACCTCCCAATTGTTATGTACTGGCTTTACTCATTTGTTATGTTCAACACCATTGTTGCAAAATTATGGTCTCTCATCATACAGCAGACAACAGTATTAAATAACATAAATACAAATAAAAAAATCTTAACTACGATATTGAGGGACGAGCATACTCGTGGTACCACCCTCATTTACTGCTCCTCACGGAAACAGCCTTCGCAAGTTAAGATTTAACTTCACAAATTAACGATTGTGAATCGTTTCTTCCTACTGTTTTCAGAAGAAAGTTTCAAAGGCGAGTTGGAAAAAATCCTTCACCTGTTTGCACCAACCACAGGTTCTCTAGAGAAGAAAACATTTTCCTGCTCCTTATCATCAACTTTTTTACAATATTTAAAATTCGAAATTTTAAAATATAATACTACATAAAAGAAAGAAATGCAATACATGATTTATTTAAAGTGTTAAATTATTTATTTGAAGTCACAAACTATATATCACAACAGTGGGGAATAAATGGGAGTAGTATCGATGGGTGAGGAGAATGAAAAATGAAGAAAATTTCTTGTGAAAAAGTTGTGATTTATTGTTACTAAAGTGTTAAGTTCTAATTGGGTTATGACGAAAAAAGAGGTTACAAAATAGAGATAAGAATGAATAATCCTAAAGAGCCAAAATCAGAAATTGCAAAAAAATATTTCACTATAATAGAGAAAAAATTGAATTGTTAGATAATTCGTGCTATACTTAATAAAAGTTAAGGAGTTGATTTCCCATGAATAAGGATTTGCTTAAGTTACCCGAACCGTCAATTGAGGAGCAGTTGTCAATGTTAGCAGAGCAGGTGTTAAACGAATCTTTGATTTCCTACAGAAAAGAAAAGCTAAAGAAGGAAATCGACAAATCCTTACAAGAACGTAACAAAGAGGAATTCCTTCGACTATCTTCAGAGTTAAAAAATATTTCTTAACATTTTCGACAGTCTGTATGACAGGCTGTCTTATTTTTTTACATATATTGTTATTTTTGAGGGGATGATAGTTTTGAGGTGATGTCATGGTCAGAAAAATAATTTTGTTTGTTATCATGCTCTTTTTATTTATTTTCAGCTTTCAAGTAAATGCAAAATCGCTCCAAATTGAAATTTTCCATATTAATAAAGGTAAGGTTATAAAAGAAGAGCCAAGCAATGACCATATTCAGCAAGAAGTGGTGGCAATTCTAGAAGGGATTACAGATGTATATCGTGGATTTGAACCGATACCGCAGAAAGGTTATATGATAAAGATTCCGTTGGAAAAAGCAGTTGAAATAAAAAACAAATGGTTAAACACATCGGTTAATGAGGTCATCATCATTTTCCCGGAATATGAAAATCCTCACATAATGGTCTTTGGCACTGAGAATAGTCATTATTTCTTTCATTTTGATACTTCTGTTGATGAAATTCTTTCAGAGTTAGGACTGCGGTTTAAAGGGCAGAGAAAGGAATAAAAATTAGAAAACAATCGTGCCCACCTCGTGTAAAGCGAAAATGGACGGGCACGATTAAAATGAACTTATTATGACAGAACCATTTTTAATAAATAGTGAGCAAAAGTTTCAGCTAATTGTTCGCCGGTTTTTTCCCCCTCAGGATTATACCACTCTTGAATCCAGTTCAGTGCTCCTAAAATAATCATTCTGACCATTTTAATGTCTATGCTTTGAAATTCCTTTTTCTCCATTCCCTCATATAAAATTTGATCAAAATAAGCTGCATACTTTGTTCGTGATTTCAGTATTTCATGTAAATATTCATCGGTGAAATGCTGATTGGGCTTATCCATCACCATAAAAATCGATTTTTCATTGGTTGCCAGCAATATGTGAGCTTTGACAGCTTTTTCTAGTTTTTCTTTCGCTGTTATGGGGCTGCTTGTAATTTCCTCCATATTTTGAATACTTTTATTCATAATCATTTGATGACAATGAAATAGAAGATCGTCTTTATTTTTGAAATAATAATACATGGATCCTTTCGTCATTAACAGCTTTGCTGCAACTTCCTCCATTGTTGTACCATGATAGCCCTTTTCAGCAAATACTGCAGCGGCAGAGCGGAGGATCTCTTCTTTTTTCTTAGCAATTTTTCTTTCTTTAAAAGAGGACATCTTAACTCTCCAATCTTTTTCTATAATTTTTTTGTTACTATTATAAAACCATATAAAAAACGATTATTAAAGTGAAATATGTAAAATTATCAGAAATAGCACCATTTTATGAAAATAATGTTCTGATTTAAACTAATGATTAATAAATTATTTATTGTAAAATAATTGAATATTGTTTTAATTTTGATAATTTATCCTGGTAAAGGGGTGAACTACTTTGTCCATGCCATTAAATGGAGTGCGCGTATTAGATTTAACGAGACTGTTGCCTGGGCCATATGCTTCGCTATTACTAGCAGATTTTGGAGCTGATGTAATTAAGATCGAAGAGCCTAATTTAGGTGATTATGCCCGCATGTATGAACCGAAATTTACTCATTCTAGTGCTATGTTTCATTCGCTAAATCGCAATAAGAGAAGCGTTGCTCTTAATCTTAAAAGTGAAAAGGATAAAAAAATATTTCTAAACTTAGTAAAAAGCGCTGACGTTCTATTGGAATCATTTCGCCCAGGAGTGATGGCAAAACTTGGGCTTGGATACGAGGATTTAAAGGCCGTAAATGAAAAATTAATATATTGTGCTATTACAGGCTATGGTCAATCGGGCCCGTATAAAGATGTTCCTGGCCATGATATCAACTTTTTAAGCCTTTCAGGATTATTAAACTTGCAAGGGGAGCAAGGGGGACGTCCAATAATATCACCTGTGCAAATTGGTGATATTGGTGGCGGTTCTTTAATGGCAACGATTGGAATTCTCCTTGCCCTTATAGATGTTAGGAAAACAGGAAAGGGGCAGTTTATTGATATTTCTATGCTTGATGGAACAATATCATGGCTGCAGGCCATTCTACCTGAATATTTTACGATAAACAAAGAGTTTCCGAGAGGGGGACATCGATTGAATGGTGGGCGAGCATGTTATCAAATTTACGAAACAAAAGATAGCAGATTCTTATCTGTTGGTGCACTGGAATTTAAGTTTTGGGAAAAATTTTGTTGTGTTATTGATAAAAAGGAGTTTATTCCCTATCATGAGGCTTCAAATGAAGAACAAGTGAAAATGATAAACGAAATTCAAGCGAGTATTAAAGAAAAAACGTTACAAGAATGGGAGCGGCTATTTGAGCATGTCGATGCTTGTGTATCACCAATTTTAACTTTGGAGGAAATGCTCGATCATCCGCAAGTTAAGCATCGGCAAATGATCGAAGAAGTATATGATCCACAAGGGGGGGTGATGAGACAAATCGCTAACCCGATAAAACTATCAAGAGCAAAGGTCAAGGTTGTTCGTCAAGCTCCTTCTCTTGGCGAAAACAACGAAGAGATCATTTATGAATTAAAAAATATATGAGTGAATCTAGACCGTGACAAACTGAAATTTTCGGGTTTGCCTACGGTTTCTTTTCTTTTCACAATAGAATGGATGATTCATTATGTAAGCTCTCGGAAAAAGGAAGATAGCACGGGAATGTCTTGAGTTAATTGGGTAGTTTTTAACATGTACGCTTTCGTTGTTGTAAAGTCTATCTACGTTTGTCTGAAAGTAGTTAGACTTTACAACATCATTTTTTTCCTAAAGTGTAGTTTGTCATCATTTTTTCTTAGGTCGAAAACGATAACCTTTGAGCTTGAAGAAAAATTCTATCAAATCACCTTTCGTCGATTCGAACTTTAAAGGTTCCTAGCGGTGTCACTGCTTCTCTTTTTACCACCATCTCCACCAGTTTTTTCTTTTTGCTTTTCCTGCTGCCACTTCTCGATAAGTTGAAAGCATTCCTTGAAAAGCTTCTTCCCGATCCCGTATATCTTGTGCCGATTGCTGCAGTTCATTGACTTTATTAAGGATTGTGTCTTGTTTTGCTTCTAGTGTTCCTACTAATCGTTTCACGTCTCTTCTTGAATCCGTCATCGTTCTCGATACTTTTCTCCAGGTAGTATGATGTTCTTTTGTTGTGAAGGCAGAGGTTTCGTTTAACTTTTCTTCGATTTTTTCGAAAGTATTCTGTGAAGAGGCAGCAACCTGTTCAGATAAGGCTTCGAAAGATTCGGAAGTGTGTTCTGATGCTTCGCTGATGGCATTCGAAAGTGCTAGGAGTTCGCCTTTACGTTTATCATTTGCCCGTTGAATTGATTTTGAGATTTCTTTAATAGAATGAAGGGAGGAGGATGCAATCTCCGCCTTAAGATTTTCCGTTAATTGCTGTTGTTTGAATGTCAATTCCTGTTTGATTTCATTGACGATATCTTGTTTGTATAAATCCATGATCGAGTATACATCAGAAGCATGTAATTGAGAGGGCAACTCTCTTTCATTCTGTTCAATGGAGGGTACGGGTAATCGTGTTTCGAAAGATTCGGAAGTATGCTCGGAATGGTTTGCAAAGTGTTTTTGTAATAATGTGCGGATCATTTCTTTACTGACATTTTGTTCACGCATTTCTTTTACCTTTTTTAATAAATTGATTTCGTTTTCTGTGAAAAATCGCGCTCCTTGTTTTGTACGTGGAATTACTAAAAGACCATTAAGATCCTTTTCCCATTGTCTAATCGTACCAGTAGGAATATTGATTTTTTTTGAAACCTCTTTAATTGAATAAGCTCTTACCATTTTACTCGTTTGCATATTTTCAATCCTTTCCTTCATTTTGTTATACACTATATTCTGCTGTAAGGTGTTCATTTTCCTGCCATGTGACAAAACCTATCAAAAGAAGAAAAGAATCTGCAAAAAATTTACGGTATCATCTGAAGTTGCAACTTATGGGATATGCTATAATGGAACTTCAAATGCTCCTACAATGGCTTCATTATTTCTCGGGAAAGCGCAATACTTGACATTTCCCGCCATTTTGACCTTCTTATTTGGGATTTACTGTTTTATTAGAGTAGAATTATCTGAAAATTTATGTATTTTCGAGATAATTTGTCGGAATATGTATTCGATTAATGGATGCAAACACTTTAAATGCATAATGTTTTTTTTCTGTAACATTACAGAGTATCATATGAATTAGAAAATATTTAAAAAAAGAGGTGACTGTTGTGAAAGCATTAGTCCATGAGGGAAAAACAGGAATAAATGGTCTTTCATATCGAGAGATAGAAGAAGATGCGCCAAAGGCAGGAGAAGTTAGAGTAAAATTAATGGGTGCAGGGTTGAATCATCGGGATTTATTTACTTTGACTCGTCATAAAGAATCAGATCCGCCTCTCATTATCGGTTCAGATGGAGCAGGAATTATTGAAGCGATTGGAGAGGGAGTGACAAATGTAAAAATTGGTGATGAAGTAATGATTAATCCTGGGTTAGGTTGGCAAAAAAAGAGCGATTCACCACCACCGGGTTTTGAAATCATTGGTCTTCCTTATCATGGTACATTTGCAGAAAAAATTGTCATACCCGCTGAAAATGCTGTACATAAACCGGAATATTTATCATGGGATGAGGCAAGTGTTATATCATTAGCGGCTCTAACCGCATACCGGGCTCTTTTTACGAGAGGAAAGGTCAAAGCAGGATTAAAGGTGTTTATTCCTGGAATTGGAAGTGGAGTAGCAACATTTTTATTGCAGTTCGCAAAAGCGGCCGGAGCAATTGTGTATGTAAGCTCTCGCTCAAAGGAAAAGTGCGAATGGGCGATGCGAATGGGAGCTGCGAAGGCTTTTGACAGCAATGAAGATTGGAGTATAGCTCTCGCTGGAGAAAAAATGGATTTGATTATTGAATCTGTGGGTGCAGCAACGTTTAATAAATCGCTCGATCAGCTGCGATCAGGAGGAACAATTGTCACATTTGGTGCTTCTGCCGGTGATATCGTTCAATTTGATTTGCGAAGATTCTTCTACGGTCAATACAACATGTATGGATCTACGATGGGAAGCGGTGAAGAATATAGAGATATGTTACAATTTATGCAACAACATGAGCTCAAGCCAGTGATTGATAAAATTTATAAATTGAGCGATTTCAAAGATGCATTTGAGAGAATGGAGAAAGCGGAACAGCTTGGAAAAATAGGGTTTTCAATTGCATAAAGAAGTGAAAGGATTCCTCCCTTTTTATCAGAGTGTCGACAACAGGCTTAAGGATGAAATGCTTGAGCCTGTTGTCGATCTTTGTAAAATTACCCTAAGCGGAGAGTTCCTCTAGTTTATAACTGGCGGAATTAATGGAAAATTTAAATCTTTCAGTATAATATAAGGGGATAGATTATCGTATAAAAGACTGCTGTACTGATGATGGTATTAAAAGAAGGGGTTGTATATGAATGATATCTTTAAAAGGGATTACATTAAAGAGAAATGGAAATGTAATCATAAATGAGCTTGATTGGCATATTGAAAAAGGTGAGCATTGGGTTCTATTTGGGCTAAATGGGGCAGGAAAGACAGCAATTTTGAATCTTTTAAACGGCTATCATTTTCCAACAAGTGGTAGAGCGATTGTTTTCGGGAAAGAGTTTGGGAAAGTCGATATTCGTGAATCGATTCGGCGTAAAATTGGCCTAGTTTCATCATCTCTACAGGAACGTTTTTATAAAACAGATAGCGCTTTTGAAATTGTTTTAAGCGGTGCATTTACATCAATCGGGCTATATGAAACCCCCACTGACGGCATGCGTCAGAAGGCAATCAATTTATTAGAAAGTCTTGGCAGCATTGAGTATGCTAATCGCCAATATTCATCCTTATCACAAGGTGAGCGGCAACGAATTTTAATTGCACGTGCACTTATGAATGAACCAGAACTACTTATTTTAGATGAACCGACAAATGGTCTTGATTTTATCGCAAGAGAACACTTATTAGAGACCATTGAAGAAATTGCCTTAAGACGCTCTGGACCGACTTTGATTTATGTGACCCACCATGTAGATGAAATTTTACCAGTTTTTGAGAAAACATTGCTTTTAAAAAAAGGCAAAGTTTTTTCGTCTGGTAACACAGTTGAGATGATCTCACAATCTGTTTTATCAGCGTTTTTCAATGTCGAAGTGGAAGTTCATTGGCATAATAACCGACCGTTGATTACGAAAAGAGAGAAAGCTATCCCTCAAATGTAAGGATAGCTCGTTTTTAAGCCCGACTGCTTCTTAAGATGATCATGTAGATTAAAATAGAGATGAACACTGACACTGCTGAAACAAGATAAATACTGCTATAGCCAAACAAATGGGCAATTTGACCAAAGCAGATGGCGCCGATCCCAACCCCTAAATCAAAGAAAGAGAAAAAGGTGGCATTTGCCATCCCTCTACGATGTGGAGGAGATTCTTTAACAGACCAAGCTTGTAAAGCAGGTTGGACTGTGCCAAATCCTAGCCCATACAATATTCCTGCGCTATAAAGGAGATAGCTGTTGGGCAGCCATGCAAGTAGAACCATAGCAATGATAATGAGTAAAGTACCCGGGATATATACAGCGCGATGACCTTTTCTGTCATATAATCTACCTGCGAATGTTCTTGAGACAAGTAATGCAAGTGCATATAGAAGGAAATACCATTCGATCCCAGAAACCCCTTTTTGTAATGCATAGATAGGCAAGAATGATGCAATGCCACCAAATGTGACCGTGATAAAAAAGAGTAATAACGAAGGGGGAATAGCAGTTTTTTCAAAAAGATCCCATTTTTTATGAGCCACTGTAATAGGCTCAATTTTTTTATAACGAATAAAAGAAGCAAGAATAATGGAAACAAGTCCGAGTAGGGCGCATATTAAAAATAATTGCGTGAACGATATTTTTCCTGCTAATGCTAGTCCAAGCGTAGGACCAAAGGCTAAAGCAATATTTCCTGACAGTCCATAATAACCCATGCCCTCTCCACGTTTATTGGCTGGAATCAAATCAGTCGCTATCGTTCCAGATGCTGTTGTTGAATAACCCCATCCAATTCCTTGAACGACTCTCATAATAAAAAGAAAAAATAAACTGTGTACTAGACCGTATGTAGCGACGGACAAAATAAAAATGGCCAAGCCGGTGATAAAAACAAATCTTCTTCCCTTTGTCTCAAGTGCTTTTCCGGCAAATGGACGCATGACTAAGGCAGAGAATGTAAAGATCCCGACAACCAATCCAATTAATTGATCGTTCCCACCAAGCTCTTCAACAAATAAAGGTAAGGTCGGTAAGGTCATTTGAAAACCAAGAAAAATAAAGAAATTTGAGAATACGATTAAGGAGAAATCCTTCGTCCAAATTTTCTCAGATTGTATATGTGCATTCGCTGCTTCTTTTGGAAGTGATTGGCTCATGTAAAGCTCCTTTCTATCTAATATTTAGAAACCCTAAATATTATATTACATCATTTACAATAAAAATCCATAAAGGTGCTTATTTTTTTCCAGTTAGCCACAATTATTCCTCTCTAAAAATACAAATGTTCACTACAGATAGAAAAAGTCTTGATTCTTTCTTCATTTAGGGTGATAATAAGTACTAAATTTTAGTATTTGCAAACGAAAATTAAATTAACAGGGGATGTCTGGAATGAAAGTGGTTAAGTTTGGAGGCTCTTCTTTAGCAACAGGTGCTCAACTTGAAAAAGTTTTAGCAATTGTTAAATCAGATCCGGCAAGGAAGATAATCGTCGTATCGGCGCCTGGGAAGAGGTATGCAGAAGATATTAAAGTGACAGATTTATTAATTGAATGTGCAATAAAAGCACTGAGCGGAGAGGATGCTACAAAACTAGTTTCATTAGTTGTAGAGCGATATGCAAGCATTGCTCGTGAACTGGATTTGCCCATAGAAATCATTGATGAAATTCGCTCCCATCTCTTAGGGTTATTGAATAGTAGCCAAGAAAACCAAAATCAATTTATTGATGCGATTAAAGCAAGTGGTGAGGATAGCCACGCTAAGTTGGTAGCGCAGTTTTTTTTGAATAGAGGGATTGAAGCACAATATATTAATCCAAGGGATGCCGGTTTGTATGTGACGAATGAAGCTGGTCATGCTCAAGTTCTTCCAGATTCATATGAACATCTATATTCATTAAGAGCAAGGAGCGGAATTTTGATTTTTCCAGGATTCTTCGGTTATACGAAAGAGGGCGCAATTGCCACCTTTTCTAGAAGCGGTTCAGATATAACAGGTTCTATACTAGCTCATGGAGTGAAAGCAGATTTATATGAAAATTTTACTGATGTCGACGCTGTTTATTCAGTAAATCCAAATATCGTGGAGAATCCAAATGAAATATCAGAGCTCACTTATCGAGAAATGCGTGAATTATCCTATGCCGGTTTTTCAGTTTTTCATGATGAAGCGCTAATCCCTGCATTCCGCGCAGGTATCCCGGTTCAGGTAAAGAATACGAATAATCCCTCTGCACCTGGTACAAAAATTGTTCATCATCGAGACAAATCGACTGGTCCTGTTGTAGGTATTGCCAGTGATAAAGGATTTTGCAGTATTTATGTAAGCAAGTATCTTATGAATAGAGAAATTGGTTTCGGCCGGAGACTTCTTACTATTTTAGAAGAGTATGAGATATCATATGAGCATATCCCTTCTGGAATTGATGAGGTGACCATTATCTTAAGGCAAGATCAACTCCATCCAGAATCAGAAGAGGAAATTTTAGAGCGGATTAAAGATGAACTTTGTGCAGATGAGGTGAAAATTGAACATAATCTTTCGCTCATCATGATTGTAGGAGAAGGAATGAAACAAAATGTCGGGATTACGGCAAGAGCAGCGCAAGCTTTAGCAAGCGCAGGGGTAAATATTGAAATGATTAATCAAGGTTCATCTGAGGTCAGTTTAATGTTTGGTGTAAAGGAAGCCAATGAGAAAAAGGCAGTGAAGGCAATATACGAAGAATTTTTTGCACCAGTCCTTATTTAAATGGGTCCACAAAGACAACACGTTCTCGTGTTGTCTCAGACTGTAGACAAACTCGATGAAAATCGAGTTTTCCTACAGTCTTTTTTGTTTTAGAATAAAGGTAGAAACAATACTTGGAGTGATGAAGATGCTTTCGAAACATAATTCCATTCAACGTGAT
>NZ_JARGEJ010000220.1:0-465 GCF_029211245.1 Robertmurraya sp. DFI.2.37
GTCTACTACTACTAACGGTTGGTTGTTACCGCTGATGGACTTATTGCCACGGAACAGAATCTTGGAAGAACCGCCGGCTCCGGTTGAGTTCGGTGTGATCATCATACCGGCACTTTTACCTTGCAGGGAGTTAATCATATTGACGCTCTTGATGTCATTAACGTCTTTACCTCCTACTGTTTGCGCAGAATAGGTCAGTGTTTCGGATTGGCGTTTAATACCCATTGCCGTTACTACGACTTCACCCAGTGTTTCTGTATCCGATGCCATTTTTACGTTGATTACTGTACGTCCGTTTACAGGTTCCTCTATGGTTTTCATACTTAAATAGGAGAATACCAGAATGTCTTTGTCACCGGCTTGCAGGGTATACTTTCCGTCGAGGTCGGTCACTGTTCCGATAGTTGTACCTTTAATTAATACGTTTGCGCCGATCAGAGGTTCGTTAGCGTCTTTATCTATTAC
>NZ_JARGEJ010000221.1:0-465 GCF_029211245.1 Robertmurraya sp. DFI.2.37
GGTGGGTATCACAATCACTGGATAAAGCTTTACAGCCAGCAGCATACGGGGAATCCTTATCCTACTCACGGCTTGGGTCCTGTCTGCCAATGGATGAATATTCATCGGGGAGACCGTATGGAGTATCTGGTTTCCATGTCCTCGCGTCAGGCCGGTCTGTCTGCTTATGCCGGACAGGTGTTTGGCGCATCCTCCGAAGAAGCGGCGCAGAGTTATGAGATGGGGGATGTGAATACCACGCTGATTCATACCGCAAAAGGAAGAACTATCTTGTTGCAATATGATGTGACCACTCCTCGCCCGTACAGCCGCCATCAGACGGTGTGCGGCACGAAGGGATTCATGCAGAAATATCCTGTTCCCTGTCTTCTGCTCGATGAATATGGCAAGGAACCTTTGTCCGGTGAGCAGTTTGAGCGGATGATGGAGCAGTATAAACATCCTTTTACGGCAGTTATCGGCGAG
>NZ_JARGEJ010000222.1:0-464 GCF_029211245.1 Robertmurraya sp. DFI.2.37
TCCTCCTGTAACTCATTCCGGTGCTCCCATACATTAGTAAAAGCCCCCATTACAATATCCTCAGCCTCTTCCCTGTTCCTGACATACGAGTAAGCAAACTGAACAAACTGTTGCTGACGTTTGCTAAACACCTCCGTCAGTTCTGACATAAAAACATTCTTCGTCTCTTTCATTTAACTAATTTTCTGTTTCCGTTTTTAGATCTTGACATAAATACCTTTCTTGTATAAAATATGAACAATACTCCAACAAAATAATACATACAACAAAGCATAGGCTAATGAACCGGGATAATTTCCCAACACCGGAACCAGTACCTTTTCATAAATAAAGACACTTGCCCCCGTAGCGCCCAATAGAATCCCCATTATTTCCGCAAACACATAGATAAACAAAGGGTTCACTCCGAACGACCGGAAAAAAACGCACCAACCTTGATAACCTTTTATATCAATGATCCAGAT
>NZ_JARGEJ010000223.1:0-464 GCF_029211245.1 Robertmurraya sp. DFI.2.37
GAGTTGGTTACCTGTCCGTATTTCACTACTTCTGTTTATGATTTGACTGAAAATATGACGATAGATTATAGTGAACTTGATTCGTTTGTAATTTATATTTGCATGGAAGGTACATGTACGGTAACTGATGGGGATGGTAACTCATTGGAATTGCAAGCCGGTGAATCTATCCTTTTCCCTGCCACAACAAAAGAGGTGAAAGTGACTGTGGAAGGTCATGTTAAGTTCTTGGAAACTTATGTATAAAGATTCGTTTTGTTTTTGATAAAATAAACTGCTGTTTCCAATACATACAACGAAAGCAGCAGTTTATTTTATTAAAAACAATGTTCCCTGTTTAAAAGGTAAACTTCAGGCATACAGGTTTATTGGTTTTTATTGTTTATTATTGTTAATCGTGTTCGGTTTTTTAATTATGTTTGCTAATTTTTAACTTTGTTTTAATGATTTTTTTATTCTGTAAT
>NZ_JARGEJ010000224.1:0-464 GCF_029211245.1 Robertmurraya sp. DFI.2.37
CTCAGGAAAGCCTTTGACAGGCCACCAATCACCTTGTTCCCCTTTTTATCTATGAAATACAACTCATCATCCAATGAAACCGGAGCTAAATTATGGCTGAAAGCTCCAAACTTTCCCTTTTCTGAAGAAGATATTCTGACCATCACTTCAGCATCCAAATCATAATAAGCTTTAGCTATTTGCTTCTTTTCCACTTTAGCAAGCCTAAGCATATTGTCTGAAGGAGGAAGAATAGCCTGATTGGCAGTTAAAGGAATAATAGTATTTCCATGGACATCTACCAACCCTTGGGATTTCTTATTAATGAAATAAAAATAATCGACCCTTGATGAAGGCAACTGGGACTCAGCAGCATGAGGTTTGGGAAGCAGCAAGCTCTGTATTTCCTGCTTGGTAGCCGGAAATGCAGACTGGTCTGCCTTGGTATAAAAGGCAGCCTCATCAAGCAAAGCTCCGGTTTTCTT
>NZ_JARGEJ010000225.1:0-460 GCF_029211245.1 Robertmurraya sp. DFI.2.37
AGAACAACAGTACAATTTAATTCTTCTAGGCCCTCCAGGCATCGGAAAAACGTATATCGCAATTGGGCTGGGACTCGAAGCCGTTTATAGAGGATTCCATGTTTACTTCGCTACAATGGGTGAGCTTGTGCAGCTTTTAAAAACAGAAGAGTACCTGAATAAATCGAAAGTCCAACTCAAACGGATTAGAAATGCCGATCTTGTGATTATCGATGATTTGATGTACATGGCGATGGATCAGAGAGAAGCAAACTTATTTTTTCATTTAATCAATCATCTCTACGAACGAAGTTCGATTATCCTGACTTCTAATAAAAGTCCAGATGAATGGGGAAATTTAATTGGAGATCAAGGCATTACGACAGCGATTTTAGATCGTTTACTTCATCGTGTGGAAGTCATACATGGTGGAGAGGATGAGGAAAGTCATCGGATGAAAAACAGGAAAAGTATTTTTTCA
>NZ_JARGEJ010000226.1:0-460 GCF_029211245.1 Robertmurraya sp. DFI.2.37
AGAACAAAAAAAGGGCGACAAGATAGAATTGCGGAAACGCTTACGCTCAATGAATCATTTATGAAGGATCCCTTTCAAAATCCTTCACAACAACACATTGAAAAACAATGTATTGTGTAAATATGAAGGATTTGAAGGATTTCCCGGTGTTTTTTTATTTTAATAGGTTTTATGATAACTCCAATCCCAGTGCTTCTTTTAATTTCAGCAGATTCGGGTTTTTCTTGCTCATCATCTGGAAACGTTCCACGTGGCTGTAAGCACGGATGTTCTCGGTAGGGGCACTGACACGTACCGTCATGGTGATTTTCCGGTTGTGCAGACGTTCGCGTAAGTGATTCTGAACCGATGGTATCAATTGTACCATATATTTTTCCACCATATCATTGTCTACTGTCACTTCAAAAGTCGTGTCATTCAACAAATGCGGATGCATGTTCATCATTCGTGCGGAGTTAGC
>NZ_JARGEJ010000227.1:0-459 GCF_029211245.1 Robertmurraya sp. DFI.2.37
CTTCAAGCGTTATAAAAAGTAATTTTCCGGGTTAAATCTAATTTCAGATGATGGTTAGAACTTTAATTCGAGGGATAGCAACGGTACGAGTAGTTTTCACAGCTTTAGTCTTGATTACCCAAAGTATGCAGTCTATCGGAAAGTCAAGTCAGATCGAGGAGGTTTGATGACGGCTTTTCTTTTTTTCTTCCCCTTTCTTGAATCCTTCAAAGCCTTATATGTGAGAATAATATATAAGAGAATAGAAACGTAATAACAAACAATTGAAAATTAGAGAAATGGGAAATTTGGTAAAAGCATTGAAGATCGCCGCAAATGTAGCGGAGATCATCGTGGCAGGCTCCGTATTGATCGAGCTTGCCGAGAAGTATGGTGGCAGATTGGGAAAGAAAAAATCCGCCACGGGTAAAGTCGCTACGGATACTGCTGCGACAATAACTGATAGTACGTCCGATGCAT
>NZ_JARGEJ010000228.1:0-458 GCF_029211245.1 Robertmurraya sp. DFI.2.37
ACAGCGATGTGGCTTTGCCTCTAGAAGTGCTTTTTATGCCTCTTTTAGTAAAATAGTCGGAATGTCTCCTTTGCGCTTTCTAGCTCGAGAACAGAATAATTCGCTCTTAGAATCAATGATTTATGTATAATCAATTTTAGTTTTTTAAATTTATAAATTTAAATTCATTATGAACAAAAAGTTTTTAAGTGCAGTCCTGTTCGGGGCCTTGATGGTTTCTTCGACAGGAACATTTGTGTCTTGTAAGGATTACGATGATGACATTGAAGAACTTTGGGGTGCTGTAAATGGTGGAAAGGAAGATCTTTCCAAGAAAGTGTCAGCTCTTGAAACTTCAGTATCTGACTTGCAAAGTGCACAGACAAAGTTAGAAGCAGAAATTGCTGCTGCAAAGAAAGAGGCTGCTGACGCTAAAGCTGCTGCTGATCAGGCTGCTGCCGATGCTGCTGACGCTAAAG
>NZ_JARGEJ010000229.1:0-455 GCF_029211245.1 Robertmurraya sp. DFI.2.37
GCTTATCGCTTTTATTCCCACAGTCTTATTAGCCTTACTGAAGGCTGCGGATACAGGAGAGAATTTCTGGTGGATATTATTTTGCGCCTTCCTTGTGTTCTGCATCGTACAAATTATACAAGACGGTCTGATTGTACCGAAAGTTATGGGAAAAATCACAGGATTGAATCCTGCTATCATTTTATTATCCCTCTCCGTCTGGGGGGCATTAATGGGAATTGTAGGTATGATTATCGCTTTGCCTTGTACCAGCTTGATGCTTTCTTACTATCAAAGATACATACGAATAAAAGAAAAAGAATTTTCCGGAGGGATAGAACATACTGATTTTCAGCACAAAGAGAATTCACACGAAAAATAATTCAAAAAAATCAAGTAATATATTTGCATATTTCATCTAAAACGTCTACCTTTGCACTCGCAATTCGGAAGAATAGCAATAACAAAGGATTGAT
>NZ_JARGEJ010000023.1:0-64407 GCF_029211245.1 Robertmurraya sp. DFI.2.37
TTCGCCTTTTTAAACCATTGAGAAAACCATTCCTTAAGATGATAAGCCTTCCGTAATTCATTCGAAAAACCTAAGTAACGCTCTAAGTACCATCGATCGTCTTCCGTTAACTTCTCTGAGTTCCTATAAGGTGTATCGGAAAGATACTCTTTTTTTCCTGAGTGTAAATAGATGGCGAAATGCGCAATAAGCATTGAAGTGCGCACAATTATTCCTTAAATCAGCCCAATCCAACGCCAGAAACCACTTAACCTTACCAAATCCCCACAACTCAACGTAAACAAAAATCCAATCAAACGTACACTTATCAGCACAAAATCGCGCGCAATCACCAGCGGATGGGAGCATTCAGCCTAAAGCTCAGTTCTCAAAAAACCATACCGTCAGTCGAGTATGAACAAACGAACGAAAAGAGTTACCTTATGAAGCTTTTCTGCATCTATAAAAAGGGGGGCGCGATTGATCATAATATTAGGAAGGAACATTCAACGATCTATTTCATTAATATCGTTTGAAAGTCACAAAAAATGGGGAAAATTAGTAAGGTGAATAAAGGAGAGCACCCTTTTAAACGTCCCGTAATTAAAGAAAAAATCGCCCTATGAATTGTCAAGGTTCCTTCGTTGCAAATTGGCGTCTTCTTCATGTATAATAAAAGTCAAATATAGTCAAAGTCAGATAGGAGGGGGTCTTTTGAGGAATATCTCCGACGTCATTGAACATTACTTGAAACAAGTATTGGAAATGAGCGAAAAAGAGATTGTTGAAATTAAGAGAAGTGAAATTGCTGACAAGTTTCAATGCGTCCCATCTCAAATCAACTATGTGATCAATACGCGATTTACGATTGAAAAAGGTTATATTGTTGAAAGCAAAAGAGGTGGTGGAGGCTATATCCGGATCATGAGAGTCCAATCTTATGATCATGCAGACCTTATTGACCAACTATTATCGATTATTGATAATCGGATATCGCAAAATAGTGCCGAAAATGTGATATATCGACTTGTTGAAGAAGAAGTTATTTCAAAAAGAGAAGCAAAGATTATGCTTAGTGTTATGGATCGTTCGGTATTATATATTGATTTACCGTATAGAGATGAGCTTCGTTCAAGAATGATAAAAGCAATGCTCACTACTCTTAAATATAAATAAAGAGAGTATAAGGGGTGATAGGACAATGAAGTGTCAAGAATGCCAAGAAAGAGAAGCAACCTTGCATTTTACACAAGTTAATAATGGAGAAAAAACAGTCCTGCATTTATGTGAAAAGTGTGCTCAAGAAAAAGGGGAAGCCTTTATCGTAAATACAGGGGGATTTTCTATTAATAATTTATTGGCTGGTTTGTTCAATCTCCAAAACAATTTTCAACCAGCGAAGCAAGCGCAAGCACCGCTTTATAAAGAGGATAGCTTGCGTTGTGATGAATGCTCGATGACCTATGAGCAGTTTGTCAAAATAGGTCGATTTGGTTGTGCAAATTGCTATGAAACTTTTAAAGGTCAATTAAATCCAATTATTAGACGTTTGCATAGTGGAAATTGGACGCATAATGGGAAGATACCAAGGCGAATAGGAGGAAGCCTCCATGTTCGTAAAAACATTGAAAATCTAAAGCAAACGATTCAAGAACTTATCTCTCGTGAAGAATTTGAAAAAGCAGCAGAAATTCGCGATCAAATACGCTTATTAGAAAAACAATTAGAGCGTAGTAATGAGGGAGGATATTGACATGTCATTGGAGAGGTTCTTAAACCAAGCAGTAAGCTCATGGATGAGTGCGGAAGGTCCCAATTCAGACATTGTATTAAGTTCGCGAATACGTTTGGCTAGAAATTTCAAGGATTATAAATTTCCGACAGTATTTACAAGTGAAGAGGGACAGAAAGTAATTGACGCTGTTTACCAAAGTGTAAGTGGACATCCATTTTCCTCGATTGGAACTCTGGAATTATTAGTGATGGATGACCTTCAGCCGTTGCAAAAAAGGGTGTTGGTAGAGAAGCATTTAATTAGTCCGTATCTTGAGAAAAATGCTGTATTAGGTGCATGTATTCTTTCAGAGAATGAAGAAGTCAGCATCATGGTGAATGAAGAAGACCATATTCGGATTCAATGTTTGTTTCCTGGGCTACAAATTTCAGAAGCATTGAAAGTCGCCAATGAAATTGATGATCATATCGAAAAGCAAGTAGATTATGCATACGATGAACAGATTGGTTATTTAACAAGCTGTCCGACTAATGTAGGGACAGGGATGAGAGCGTCCGTCATGATGCATTTGCCTGGTCTTGTCCTTACCCATCAGTTAAATCGGATTATACCGGCGATCAATCAGCTTGGATTAGTAGTGAGAGGGATATATGGTGAAGGCAGCGAGGCATTGGGCAATATTTTCCAAATATCCAATCAAATTACTCTAGGGAAATCGGAAGAGGATATTGTTGAAGATCTTCAAGGTGTCGTGGCCCAATTAATTTCCGAGGAAAGATCAGCAAGAGAAGCATTAGCAAAAACTTCAAACATACAATTAGAAGACAAAGTTTTTCGCTCATATGGTGTCCTGTCTAATTGTCGAGTAATTGAAAGCAAAGAAGCGGCAAGCTGTTTATCAGATGTCCGTTTAGGGATTGATATGGGATTCATTAAAAATATTTCTAAAAATATCTTGAACGAACTGATGATTCTCACTCAGCCAGGATTTTTGCAACAATATGCTGGGGGTCCTTTAAGACCAGATGAACGGGATGTAAGGCGTGCTTCATTAATAAGAGAAAGATTGAATATGGAACATTAATAAACCTAACTTGGTAGGGAGGATATAGACGATGATGTTTGGACGATTTACAGAAAGAGCTCAAAAAGTATTAGCTTTAGCGCAAGAGGAAGCGAATCGTTTAGGTCATAACAATATTGGAACGGAACATGTATTGCTAGGTCTTGTCCGCGAAGGTGAAGGGATAGCTGCCAAAGCTCTTTATGCATTGGGATTAGGTTCTGACAAAATTCAAGAAGAGGTGGAGAACTTAATCGGCAGAGGTCAAGATGCCTCGCAGACGCCGCACTACACACCGAGAGCGAAAAAAGTGATCGAGCTATCGATGGATGAGGCCCGGAAACTAGGCCATTCATATGTTGGAACGGAGCATATTCTCCTTGGTTTAATTCGTGAGGGTGAAGGTGTAGCAGCCCGTGTATTAAATAATTTAGGTGTTAGCTTAAACAAGGCACGTCAGCAGGTTCTCCAATTATTAGGTAGCAATGAATCTGCAGGACATCAAGGCGGTTCTGCGGCAAGTGCAAATACACCAACATTAGATAGTTTAGCTCGTGATTTAACAGCGATTGCCCGTGAAGGAAGTCTTGATCCGGTTATTGGCCGTAGCAAAGAAATCCAACGTGTGATTGAAGTGTTAAGCCGTCGTACCAAAAATAATCCTGTTCTTATCGGAGAGCCGGGAGTTGGTAAGACAGCCATTGCTGAAGGTCTTGCTCAACAAATCGTCCATAATGAAGTTCCTGAGATTTTACGAGATAAAAGAGTGATGACATTAGATATGGGAACAGTAGTGGCTGGCACGAAGTATCGCGGCGAATTTGAGGATCGTTTGAAAAAAGTTATGGATGAGATTCGTCAGGCTGGAAATATCATCTTATTCATTGATGAATTGCACACTTTAATTGGTGCCGGTGGAGCAGAAGGAGCGATTGATGCGTCGAATATTTTAAAACCTTCACTGGCTCGTGGAGAACTCCAATGTATCGGTGCGACAACACTTGACGAATATCGAAAATACATTGAAAAGGATGCTGCGCTAGAACGTCGTTTCCAACCGATTACGGTTGACGAGCCGACATCTGAAGAATCTGTGCAAATTTTAAAAGGACTGCGTGACCGTTATGAAGCCCATCATCGCGTCTCGATTACAGATGAAGCGATTGAAGCAGCGGTTAAGTTATCGGATCGTTATATTTCCGATCGGTTCTTACCAGATAAGGCGATCGATTTAATTGATGAGGCAGGTTCTAAAGTAAGGCTTCGTTCCTATACAACACCTCCTAATTTAAAGGAACTTGAGGTGAAATTAGAGGAAGTTCGAAAAGAGAAGGATGCGGCCGTTCAAAGTCAGGAATTTGAGAAGGCAGCTTCACTTAGAGACTCTGAACAGCGTCTGCGTGAACAATTAGAAGAGACGAAGAAAACGTGGAAAGAAAAACAAGGTAAAGAGAATTCAGAAGTAACGGTGGAAGATATCGCGAGTGTCGTATCGAGCTGGACCGGTATTCCAGTCTCTAAATTGGCTCAAACGGAAACACAAAAGCTTCTTAACCTTGAAGAAATCCTCCATTCTCGTGTTATTGGTCAAGAAGAAGCGGTTAATGCCATTTCCAAAGCGGTGCGCAGAGCTCGTGCAGGTTTAAAGGATCCGAAGAGACCGATTGGCTCATTTATTTTCTTGGGACCTACCGGGGTTGGGAAAACAGAACTTGCCCGTGCGTTAGCTGAAGCGATGTTCGGTGACGAAGATGCGATGATTCGAGTAGATATGTCTGAATACATGGAGAAACACTCAACTTCAAGACTTGTTGGTTCGCCTCCAGGATATGTTGGCTATGATGAGGGTGGACAATTAACAGAAAAGGTTCGCAGAAAGCCGTATTCTGTTATCCTCCTTGATGAAATCGAAAAGGCACATCCAGATGTCTTTAACATTTTGCTTCAAGTGCTTGAGGATGGTCGTTTGACAGACTCGAAAGGAAGAACGGTAGATTTCCGCAATACGGTGTTAATCATGACGTCGAATGTCGGTGCAGAATCATTAAAACGCAACAAGTATGTCGGCTTTAATCTTCAAGATGGAGAGCAGGATTATAAAGATATGAAGGGAAAAGTGATGGAGGAATTAAAAAGAGCATTCCGTCCAGAATTCCTAAACCGTATTGACGAAATTATCGTATTCCATGCATTAGAGAAAAAACATTTAACAAATATTGTTACATTAATGTCTGACCAATTAATTAAACGTCTTAATGAACAAGATATTAAATTGCAGCTGACAGCTGCTGCAATAGAGAAGATTGCCGCTGAGGGCTATGATCCAGAATACGGAGCGCGTCCATTAAGAAGAGCGATTCAAAAGCATATTGAAGATCGCTTGTCTGAAGAGCTGCTTAAGGGTACAGTGTTAACAGGGCAAGCGGTGATCATTGATGTAGAAAATGGTGAATTCACCGTGAAATCGAACGCGCCACAGCTTAATAAATAATTGAAATGGGATAAGAGGTATTCGCATTTTACGGTGCGGATACCTTATTTCTTTTTCACTGTTTTCGTAAAATTTTCTAGTATGTATTATTTTCCTTGCCCCTTTATAGGAATTTTAGAGGTAAAATAGATATGTTAGATTGTAACGATGATGTGGGAAGCAATCATTTTTTTAAAAATTTCTACCATTTTGTATGATAATAGAAGTAGATTCACGGATGAGGATGATCAGGTTTGAAAAAAGTAAAAACAGTTTATATTTGTACAAGCTGTGAAACCCAGCACCCTAAATGGCAAGGGTTTTGCAATGGTTGTGGAGAACGGGGAACCCTTGAGGAACAAACAAGTGGCGGTGGTGAATCAAAGCAAACAAAGCCAAGAGTGGCGAGAACCAATGTGGCCGTTAAAAGATTATTAGAGACCAATTCTTCAAAAAGTGATCGACTCGTAACGTCAATCTCCGAATTTAACCGGGTAATGGGTGGTGGTATCGTAAAGGACTCCCTATCGATCATTACAGCGGTCCCTGGGGCTGGGAAGTCCACTCTGCTACTACAGGTAAGTCAGGATTTGGCTTCGAAGGGCTATAAAATTCTCTACGCATCAGGTGAGGAGAGTGAGAGTCAAATTAAAAACCGGGCAGAGCGGATTTTACCAAGCATTCATGAGAATATTTGGATTCATTCTGATACGAGCATGAACAATGTGTTAGGGATCATTGAAGCGGTTGATGCAGACGTCGTCATTATTGACAGTATTCAAACCTTTGTACTAGAGGAATACCCTTCAAGGCCTGGAAGCCCAACGCAAACGATGGAATGTGCCAACGCGATGCTGAAAGTGGCAAAAAGTGCAGAGCGGCCAAGAGCGGTGATGATGGTCGGACAGATGACAAAGGATAATGAGTTAGCCGGATTACGGGCATTGGAGCATTTAGTTGATACAGTACTTGTTTTAGATGGTGAAGATGGGGAAGAACTAAAGCAGCTTTCCGCTAGCAAAAACCGTTATGGAAGCACAGGGGAAATGGGCTTTTTCTCGATGGAAGAGGATGGTCTAAGAGCGATTGATAATCCTTCTGAATTTTTCATTACGCAACGAAATGAAATCGTGAGCGGAAGTGCGCTTACGGTGATAAAGGAAGGGACAAGGCCAATTATTGTTGAGGTGGAGAGTTTAGTATCTCCGACCTTTACTCCGTACCCATCTCGAATTGGTGAGTGTATGCGTAAGGATCAAATCAATACGCTCACTGCGATATTGGAGCAACGCGCGGGTTTACAGATGCTGACGCAAAATGTCGTTATTAAAACAACTGGAGGCATACGGTTAAAGGAAACGTCTAGCAACCTAGCTGTCCTTATGAGTATTGTCTCTTCTTATAAAGGAAAAGGAATTCCCAATGATGTTGTTTTTATTGCTGATATAGGATTAACAGGGGAATTAAAGAAGGTTCCTACTTTAGAAGCGCGCATTCGTGAAATTGAGCGAATGGGCTATAAAAAAGTATATATTGCCAGAAATGCCTTACGAAACCAAAGTGCTTTTAAAAACATCGAAGTGATCCCGTGTAACACATTAGCCGAAGTAATTGATAAAGTATTCAACGCAACGCCATTTTAATAATGGCGTTTTATTTTGCCTAAGGCATTTGCAACCATCTAGATGGTGAAAATTGACCTTGGCGCATGCCTCAACCGATAGAGAAACGGGAAAAGCTGAAGCAAGTATAAAGCAGGTTGAAGTTTGCTGAACGGCTGATTTTAAAAAACCCATTGAATTCGAATTGTTCATATGCTAGAATTAACGGTTTGTCTTAATTAGGTCTAAATGGCTGTTTAATGCTATAAAACGAACAAAATTAGGTAATATATACCTAATCTCACGATTTAATACGAATATTATTTTGATTATTATATGGATTGTTCGTCTTTTGTTTATTTTACCCAAAATTAGCGAATCATCTCATTTGACACTTTTTTTTTAGGGTGCTACGCTTATATTGTATTAAATGAATGAAAAAAGAGTGGATGGAGAGGAAAAATGAGTTTGCATTTTTCTAATATAACAAACGCGTTAAACTCTTCTAACAAAGTTAAAAAACTCTGTAATATTAGGTTTCAATTTATAGAATTTGTTTATAATGTATAAAGGAGGTGAAGGAATGTTAAAGCGAATAATTCAAGCTTGCTTCCTTATTACAGGTGGAACGCTTGGGATTTTTTTTATTGGTGATTTATTGAATCTACTCAGTTTTGGTGATATTGTGGTCATTAACAATCCTTACGTAACTGCGGTAGTTGGTGCTATTATATTTTATCTTATTTCTTTTTGGGCAGTTGATTATATTGTTAATTTTGTGAAGTGGGTTGAAGAATCATTAGTTAAGGCCCCGATCACAGATATTTTGGCGGTTAGTATTGGTTTAGGGTTTGGACTTGTTATTGCATTTCTAGTAGGATTCGCACTAAATATGATAGAGGTACCGATCGTAAATACTGTGGCTCCTATTTTAATTACATTATTATTCGGTTATTTAGGCTTCCAAGTGGGTTACAAAAAACGAGATGAGTTAATGGCGTTGTTAGCTCGAAATAAGAAGAAGCCTGTTGAAGAAGATGTAGAAGCAGGGGATCGGAATGTCCTGAAGATTTTGGATACGAGCGTCATTATTGACGGTAGAATTGCTGATATTTGTCAAACAGGGTTTCTTGAGGGTACGATTGTCATCCCGCAATTTGTTTTAGGTGAATTACAGCATATTGCCGATTCTTCTGATGTTTTGAAGAGAAACCGAGGACGTAGAGGACTTGATATTTTGAATCGCATTCAAAAAGAGCTCTCGATGAATGTGGAAATTTATGAAGGCGATTTTGAGGATGTTCAAGAGGTCGATAGCAAGCTTGTCAAATTGGCAAAATTAACAAATGGCGTTGTTGTTACAAATGATTTCAACTTAAATAAAGTGTGTGAATTGCAAAAGGTGTCGGTTTTAAATATTAACGATCTTGCCAATGCGGTTAAACCAGTAGTGCTGCCTGGTGAAGAAATGAACGTTCAAGTTATTAAAGATGGAAAAGAGCAAAATCAAGGAATTGCTTATTTGGACGATGGAACAATGATCGTGGTAGAAGGTGGTCGCGATTATATTGGCAAGCATATTGAGGTGTTGGTAACAAGTGTTCTTCAGACATCTGCTGGACGAATGATTTTTGCCAAGCCCAAATTATTAGAAAAAGCTCTATAGTTGAGCTTAGCTAGATAAATAATTAAGTTATTAGTAGGGCTCATTAGAGCTGGATTGGAGTTTATTATGGCTTATGAAGTCATCATTCCTGCTGCCGGACAAGGAAAAAGAATGGGGGCAGGGAAAAACAAGCTTCTTTTAGAAATAAATGATATTCCTGTTCTTATTCATACTTTAAGGGTTTTTGAGGAAGATGAACAATGCGCTGGCATTATATTGGCGATAGCTCCACAGGACGAAAGCTCGTTTAGAAAATTATTAAAAGAGTACGGTATCCACAAAGTTGCAGCAATGGTTTACGGTGGAGAGGAACGGCAATATAGCGTTTATAATGGGCTGCAAGCAGCCACTACCAAAGGTGTCGTGTTAGTTCATGATGGCGCTAGACCTTTCATTGACATTGCGCTTATTCATCGGTTGGTGGCGATAGCGGATGAATATGGTTCGGCGGTAGCAGCGGTTCCTGTAAAGGATACAATCAAGAGAGTTCAACAGAACGAAGTGGTTGAGACCGTGGATCGATCAAGCTTGTGGGCAATTCAAACCCCACAAGCTTTTCGTATGTCTATTCTTAAAAGAGCACATGAGCATGCTCTTGAAATAAATTTTCTTGGAACAGATGAAGCAAGCCTAGTGGAGAAATTGCATTATCCAGTAAAGATTGTTGAAGGAAGTTATGATAATATTAAGCTGACTACGAAAGAAGATCTCTATTTTGCAGAGGCAATTATGAGAAAGACTGGGCGTTGATGAAAGCTTGAGCCTATTGAGGTGATGGCTATGGATGAAAGGTGATAAGGGATGTTTCGAATTGGGCAAGGCTTTGATGTACATCAATTAACAGAGGGAAGGCCGTTGATTATTGGAGGAATTGAAATTCCTCATGAAAAAGGGCTGCTTGGACACTCGGACGCAGATGTGCTTTTACATACGATTACAGACGCATGCCTAGGAGCGGTTGGAGAAGGGGATATCGGAAGGCATTTTCCGGATACTGACCCAGCGTTTAAGGACGCTGATTCCGCGCAGCTTCTCGTGCATATTTGGCAAATGATTAAGGAAAAGGGTTATACGTTGGTGAATGCAGATTGTACGATTATTGCCCAAAATCCAAAAATGGCCCCTTACATAGAACAAATGAAAGTAAGAATCGCAGAGTTATTAGAGTGTGACCCTGGGCAAATTAATGTGAAGGCAACAACGACGGAAAAGCTTGGCTTCACTGGTAGAGGGGAAGGAATTGCTGCACAAGCAGTTGTATTATTGCAGAAAGAGAAATGATTTTCATGTTACAATGAGGAGACATGAATTCATATAGGAGGAACATTATGTCAAACGATATTCGAGTTCGTTATGCTCCAAGTCCAACGGGGCATTTGCATATTGGAAATGCACGAACTGCTTTATTTAATTATTTATTTGCCCGCAACCAAGGCGGGAAGTTTATTATTCGTATAGAAGATACGGATAAAAAGCGCAATATAGCTGGAGGAGAAGAAAGTCAGCTAAAGTATTTAAAGTGGCTTGGCGTTGAATGGGATGAGAGCATAGATGTAGATGGTGGTTATGGACCTTACCGTCAATCTGAAAGAAATGAAATCTATGCTAAATACTACCAGGAGCTTCTTGATAAAGGTCTAGCTTATAAATGCTATTGTACGGAAGAAGAATTAGAAGCGGAAAGAGAAGCGCAAAGCGATTCTAAGCAAATTGCTGGTTATTCTGGTCGGTGCCGTCATTTAACAGAAGCACAAAAAGAACAATTTGAAAAAGAAGGTAGACAACCGAGCATTCGTTTTCGTGTACCGGAAGGGCGAGTATATGCTTTTGATGATATGGTGAAAGGGAATGTATCTTTTGACTCTGATGGGGTTGGAGGAGATTTTGTTATCGTCAAAAAGGATGGCACGCCAACTTATAACTTTGCTGTTGCGGTCGATGATTATTTAATGAGCATCACCCATGTTTTACGTGGGGATGATCATATTTCCAATACACCTAAACAGTTGATGATTTATGAAGCTTTAAACTGGCAAGCTCCTGTTTTTGGACATATGACGCTCATCGTTAATGAAAATCGCAAAAAGCTAAGCAAGCGCGATGAGTCGATTATTCAATTTATTGAGCAATACGAAGAGCTAGGATATCTTCCAGAAGCGTTATTCAACTTTATTGCATTGCTTGGTTGGTCTCCAGCTGGTGAAGAGGAGATCTACTCCAAGGATGAATTAATTAACATATTTGATGCTGAAAGATTGTCTAAATCACCGGCATTGTTTGATAAGCAGAAGTTGGCTTGGATGAATAATCAGTATATGAAAAAGCTAGAAACTGATAAGCTGGTAGAGATTTCATTGCCTCATCTAATTAAAGCAGGTCGAGTGAGTGAAAATATGACCGAAGCAGAAAAGCAATGGGTTCATGATTTAATTGCTCTTTATCAGGAACAAATGAGCTATGGTGCAGAGATCGTCGAGCTCTCTGAGTTGTTCTTTAAGGATGAAGTGACAAGAGATGATGAGGCCGAGGCGGTTCTGGCTGATGAAGATGTTCCAGCTGTATTGGCTGCCTTTTTACAAGAGGTCGAGCAAGCAGATGAATTGACCGCAGATGGGATTAAGGCTTCCATTAAAGCCGTTCAGAAAAGTACGGGTCAAAAAGGAAAGAAATTATTTATGCCTATTCGTGTTGCTACAACTGGGCAAACTCACGGACCGGACTTGCCAAAAGCGATAGCTTTATTAGGACAGAAGAAGGTAATAAGTCGTTTAAAGCAGCTTTTATAAGTTAAATGGATTTATTTCTTTCACTAGTGGGAATCTACTAGTTAACAGTTTTGGGAAAATGTAATATAGTATAAGTAAAATTATTGAATCAATGCTTAAAATACAGGGAAAATGTTGATGAGGAAAAGTAGGAAAATGATGCTTTCAAGAGAGAACCAAGGAAAAATCGATGTGAGATTTTTTCAGCTGAGATTGGTTTAAAGCCCCTCTTTTTCTGAAATGCGCCTCTGAGTCTCATTTCGAAAGGGTTTGTCCTTAGTAGATTTTGGGCGGGTTGCGACCGTTAAACGCTTAAAAGTTGAGGTTGAGCTTTTCAACCTAAACAGAGTGGAACCGCGCGAAAATGCGTCTCTGTCTTATGGACAGGGGCGCATTTTTTTAGTTGTTACGATTTTTTGACGATGAAAAGCGCACAAAACTAATTTTTGGTTTATGCACAATATGGTTTAATACCGCGTTAATCTAAATGCTGTTAGACTTGAAAGGGGGAAGAGAGAATGTTTAAGATGTTGAAGGAAGATATTGAGGTTGTCTTTGATCAAGATCCAGCTGCAAGGACTTATCTTGAAGTTATTTTAACTTACTCCGGGTTGCATGCGATATGGAGTCACCGCATTGCGCACGCCTTTTATAAAAGAAAACTTTATTTTATTGCACGAGTTATTTCGCAAATTAGCCGTTTTTTTACGGGCATTGAAATTCACCCTGGTGCAAAAATAGGCCGCCGCTTTTTCATTGATCATGGCATGGGAGTCGTTATAGGAGAGACATGTGAGATTGGTGACAATGTTACTGTGTTTCAGGGTGTCACGCTAGGTGGTACTGGGAAGGAAAAAGGAAAACGTCATCCGACCATTAAAGATAATGCCTTAATCGCCACAGGAGCTAAAGTACTAGGTTCGATTACAGTAGGGGAAAATTCTAAAATAGGTGCTGGCTCTGTCGTATTGAAGGAGGTTCCGCCGAATTCTACAGTAGTGGGGATTCCGGGTAAAGTTGTGATCCAAGATGGCGTAAGGCTCAACAAAGATTTAAATCATTCCGATCTTCCCGATCCTGTTGCAGACCGATTTAAAATGTTAGAAGAAAAAATAAAGCAATTGCAGAAGGAAATAGATGAGTTACAGCGAGAAAGGAGTATGTAGAATGACGATTAAAGTGTATAATACGCTCACAAGAAAAAAAGAAGATTTCATTCCCTTAGAAGAGGGAAAGGTGAAAATGTATGTGTGCGGACCGACTGTATACAATTATATTCATATTGGAAATGCACGTCCGGCAATCGTATTTGATACAGTTAGAAGGTACTTTCAATTTCGTGGTTTTGATGTGAAATTCATTTCTAATTTTACAGATGTTGATGATAAGCTTATTCGAGTAGCTAATGAATTAGGAGAAGAGGTTCCTGATATTGCTAATCGCTTTATTGAGGCTTACCATGAAGATGTCCATGCTTTAGGTTGCCAAGAGGCAGATGTTCATCCTCGAGTAACAGAAAATATGGATATCATTATTGATTTTATAAGTACGTTAATGGCAAAAGGGTATGCTTATGAATCAGATGGAGATGTCTATTATCATACACGAAAGTTCAAGGAGTATGGGAAGCTTTCCCATCAATCAATTGATGAACTTCGAGTGGGTGCGCGCATAGCAGTTGGAGAGAAAAAACAAGATGCGCTAGATTTTGCTCTTTGGAAAGCGGCGAAGCCTGGTGAAATTTCTTGGGAAAGCCCTTGGGGAAAAGGAAGACCAGGTTGGCATATTGAATGCTCGGCAATGGCAAGAAAATATTTAGGGGATACCATTGATATTCATGCTGGCGGACAGGACTTGGCTTTTCCTCACCATGAAAATGAAATAGCGCAATCTGAGGCGCTAACAGAAAAAGCGTTTGCCCGATACTGGATGCATAATGGCTATATTAATATTGATAATGAAAAGATGTCTAAATCATTAGGGAACTTTGTCCTTGTTCATGACATTATTAAGAGACATGACCCGCAGGTTCTGCGCTTTTTTATGCTGTCAGTTCATTATCGGAATCCGATCAATTATTCAGAGGAACTGCTCGTAAATACCGCGTCAGCGTTGGAGCGAATGAAAACATCCTATCAGAATTTAAAGCATCGCCAAGCGGTAAGCGCTGAATTAACGGATCAAAATCAGCGTTGGCTTGAGCAAATTCAAGGGTTGCGCTCCCAATTTATTGAGGCGATGGATGATGATTTTAACACGGCAAATGCTATTTCTGTTTTGTTTGAATTAGCTAAGCTGGCAAATTTGTATCTTATGGAAAAAAATACGTCTGTTGAAGTAATCGCAGCTCTTATGAATGAATTTAACGAGTTGTTCGATGTATTAGGGTTAAAGCTTGAGGATGATATCCTGTTGGACGAGGAAATTGAAGCGTTGATTGAGAAACGGATTCAGGCTCGGAAGGATCGGGATTTTCAGTTAGCAGATGAGATTCGCGATCAGCTTAAAGATATGAAAATTATTCTAGAAGATACTCCACAAGGTACTCGTTGGAAAAGAGGCTAACGGAATGCTCCCATATGAAAGCAACTTAGAAGTGAAGCAATTAAATAGTTTAGCATTAGCGTATATGGGTGATGCTGTATTTGAGGTTTATGTACGTGAACATCTTATCCAAAATGGACGGGTTAAGCCGCATCATCTTCATAAAGAGGCGACAAAGTACGTGTCAGCAAAAGCACAAGCTAAAATAATTCGCCATTTTCTTGAGCAAAGGCTCTTAACGGAAGAAGAGATTGCCGTAGTGATGAGAGGGAGAAATGCAAAGTCGGGAACCGTGCCGAAAAATACGGATGTGCAAACGTATCGGTACGGTACTGCCTTTGAGGCGTTGATCGGCTATTTGTATTTATTAAAAAAAGAAGAGCGGTTAGATGAGATTGTTCTGCAGTCATTCGCCGTTGTTGATGATCAGAAAGGAGGAGCCTAAGTGAGTCAAGATTACATTATTGGAAAAAATCCTGTTATTGAGGCGTTAAAATCGGATCGTGATGTGAACAAAGTATTGATTGCAGAAGGTTCTCAAAAAGGGCAAATGCAACAAGTGATTGGCTTGGCGAAGGAAAAGAATGTGATGGTGCAGTTTGTACCGAAGAAAAAAATTGATGGCTTGGTTGAAGGGAATCATCAAGGCGTCATTGCTCAGGTTGCTGCCTATCAGTATGCGGAGCTGGATGATTTGTTTTCCCGCGCGGAGAAAAGGAATGAAGCTCCGTTCTTTCTCCTCCTTGATGAAATTGAAGATCCCCATAATTTAGGTTCAATTATGAGAACAGCCGATGCGGTGGGTGCCCATGGCATTATCATTCCGAAACGAAGAGCGGTTGGATTGACGGCGACAGTAGCAAAGGCGTCGACTGGAGCGATTGAATATATACCAGTCGTAAGAGTAACGAATATGTCAAGAACAATTGATGAGTTGAAAGAACGCGGAGTTTGGATTGCGGGGACGGATGCAAAGGGTAAAGAAGATTTCCGTGAGTTTGACGGCACGCTACCACTCGGTCTAGTAATTGGAAGCGAAGGAAAAGGCATGGGTCGTTTAATTAAGGATAAATGTGATTTTCTCATTCGCTTGCCGATGAAAGGGAAGGTAACATCATTAAATGCTTCCGTAGCGGCTGCACTTCTTATGTATGAAGTATATCGAAAACGTTACCCGCTTGGGTGAAAAATATGGACATCCTGATTGTAGATGGCTATAACATAATCGGTGATTGGCCGGAACTTAAAGAGTTAAAAAATAAAGACTTAGCTGCAGCTCGTGATCGCTTAGTAGAAAAGATGGCAGAATATCAAGCATATTCAGGGTTTCGCGTAATTGTTGTATTTGATGCTCAGTATGTTAAAGGAACAGAAAGAAAATACCGCAATTTTAAAGTGGATGTGATCTTCACACGAACTAATGAAACGGCGGATGAGAGGATTGAAAAGTTAGCTATTTCCTTAAATAATCGTAAGACGCAAATCCATGTGGCGACTTCGGATTATACAGAACAATGGGCAATTTTTGGGCAAGGCGCCCTACGTAAATCAGCAAGAGAACTTTTGATCGAGATGGAATCGATTGAGCAAAAAATTGAAAAGAGAGTCAAAAAAATCCAAGAAAAGGGCCCGAATTCAAGGATACCGCTTACGAAGGAAGTGGCAGAAATTTTCGAAAAATGGCGGAGAGGCGAGAGATGACAGGTTGACGGGGCAAAAAAAGCTACTGTATAATATTGCTAACTAGCTTGTACGGTCGGGGGGATCCTAGTGAGTACTGACTACGGAACAAAAGAAAACGAAAGCTTTATTAATTATGTTCAGCTTGAAGACGAAGAGTTGGTGGAGTTGGTTCATCAAGGTGCAGGAGAGGCCTTGGATTTCCTCATTCACAAGTATCGTAATTTTGTTCGGGCAAAAGCTAGGTCTTATTTTTTAATTGGTGCAGACAAGGAAGATATTGTTCAAGAAGGCATGATTGGTTTGTATAAAGCTATACGTGATTTCAAAGAGGACAAGCTTACTTCTTTTAAAGCGTTTGCAGAGCTCTGTATTACGAGGCAGATTATAACGGCGATCAAAACGGCAACAAGGCAAAAGCATATTCCGCTAAACTCTTATGTCTCGTTGGATAAGCCGATCTATGATGAAGAATCGGATCGTACGTTGATGGACGTGATTTCTGGCGCGAAAGTCATGGATCCTGAAGAGCTTATTATCAATCAAGAAGAATTTGACCATATCGAGATTAAAATGTCTGAGCTCCTAAGTGATTTAGAACGTAAAGTTTTAGCGTTATATTTAGATGGACAATCCTATCAGGAGATATCAGAAGAATTAAATCGCCATGTGAAGTCAATAGATAATGCACTTCAACGTGTCAAAAGAAAGCTAGAAAGATATTTAGAGGTGCGTGAGTTGACTTTGTGAGGTCGTGTCCATAGAGCTTCTCAACGCTTGCTTTTATTACATATTGACAGTGTATCTTGTCCGTGATACAGTTTTAGAGATATAAAAGTAGGTGGCAAAGATGACAAAGAAGGTTGCTCTTGCCTGTTCTCATTGTGGTACTAGAAATTATTCAACTGCAAGTAAAAAGGAAGCAGAGCGTTTAGAATTAAAGAAATTTTGCAATACGTGCAATGCTCATACACTTCATCGTGAAACGAAATAACTGAATTTTGATATAGATTTTTTTCTAATGGCACGCATGTTTTATCATGGAGCATTGTCATTATTTATTCTTCTTAGAACAGCAATTCCTTAAAAAGTTGGAGGTCTACTCATGCAACGCATCGTAAATTTTTTCAAAGATGTCGGCCGTGAAATGGGAAAAGTTAGTTGGCCTAAAAGGAAAGAGCTAACGAGCTATACTATTACGGTTTTAGTTACGGTTATTTTCTTTACCATTTTCTTCGCAGTAATCGATTTGGGGATTTCTGAATTGATTCGTCTAATTCCTTGAATAACCCCCATGACTTAATGGTATAATGGAAAATGTGATAGGAATTTTTTCAAAGCCCGGTGACGGGTTTTTTAATTTGTAAAAAAATGACAGATGTGAAGTTTTGAGAGTTTGAAATGCTAGTGTTGCAGTGCTTGTATTTAGGTTCGCAAGATTTAACTGGGGTTAGTGCCTTTGGAGAATGTGCTTGTAGTGGTGCAGTCTCGTTGAGGAGAATTTGATTTGTGTAGGGAGGGAAGGACGTAGCGTCCTGACAAATGGAAAAGAATTGGTATGTGGTTCATACTTACTCAGGCTATGAGAATAAGGTTAAAACAAACCTTGAGAAGCGCGTTGAGACGATGGGAATGCAAGATAAGATTTTCCGTGTGATTGTGCCAGAGGAAGAAGAAACGGATATTAAAAACGGCAAGAAAAAAACAGTAAAGCGCAAAGTGTTTCCTGGTTATGTATTAGTGGAATTGATCATGACGGATGATTCTTGGTATGTTGTCCGCAACACACCAGGAGTAACCGGATTTGTTGGTTCCGCAGGCTCTGGATCCAAGCCAACACCGCTTTTACAAGAAGAAATTAATTCCATCCTGAAGACGTTAGGTGTCGAAGAGAAAAGAATTGATATTGATTTCGAAATTGGGGAAACAGTCCGTGTTAAAGAGGGGCCATTTGCTAACTTTACAGGCTCTATCGAAGAGATCGATAAAGATAAAGCGAAGTTGAGAGTTCTTGTAAATATGTTTGGCCGTGATACGCCAGTTGAACTGGAATTCACACAAATTGACAAATTATAAATTGTTATTGTAAAACTAGCAATATCATTGTTGGGTATGATCGCTTGTAAGACTAAGCAAGCAGGTTTTTGACAGGTGGTTGACCTGCTTATGTTTGAAAGGGGAACATGACCTCCCCTTTTATTTCTTTTTCGAAAAAACTTGAAATCGAGTTTGAAAAGTGTTAATATTTCATAGGTCAGTATGTCTCGAAAAAGAGACGGAATATTGCCGAGTTCTTTATTTGTGAATATAAAGACAACTAGTTGAGTGGGAGGGTTTATTTTATTCGTAAAATCACCCTATTACCACATCACGGACTTTAAGGAGGTGTGTCTCGTGGCTAAAAAAGTAATTAAGGTAGTAAAATTGCAAATCCCTGCAGCTAAAGCGAATCCAGCACCACCAGTTGGACCGGCACTAGGTCAAGCAGGTGTTAATATCATGGGATTCTGTAAAGAGTTTAACGCTCGTACAGCTGAACAAGCTGGTTTAATCATACCTGTTGAAATTACGGTGTTTGAAGACCGTTCATTCACATTTATTACGAAAACTCCGCCTGCTGCCGTTCTTCTTAAGAAAGCAGCTGGAATCGAGTCTGGTTCTGGTGAACCGAACCGTAATAAGGTAGCAACAGTTAAGCGTGATAAAGTACGCGAGATTGCTGAATCAAAAATGCCTGATTTAAATGCAGCTAGCGTTGAAGCAGCTATGCGCATGGTTGAAGGTACTGCACGCAGCATGGGTATCGTTATCGAAGACTAATTCATGCTTAGTTTAAGGTTGATTAAATGGGGTTGCGACGTTGAATTTGGTTTCACTCGCAACCTTTGTTCTGTCAAAAGCGCTATGCGTTCTTTGGTTGACTAGCAACAGAGCCTATGGGCTCGAGGTTATAAGCCAATCCGTCAAGGAGGTTAAAGAACAACCTCCATGTCGGCTCGTCTTATACTTGTCGCACATGAACGAGGCTCTTGCGCTTTTCGTTTTGTCTAGCTGTGGCACCTAGCCCCTCGAGTGGAAAATTGAAAAGCATTTTCCCTTGGTCATAAGTCAATCCGGAGTGAAGGTTAAGAACAACCTTCTTTCCGGCTCGTCTTGTGCTTGTCTGGGCTGGTCAAGGTGCCTCGCTTTTCTAAGTGGGAGGTTATTCCGCTAAAACCACATTTCAAGGAGGAAATAAAATGACTAAAAAAGGTAAGAAGTATTTAGAAGCTACAAAGCTTGTAGATCGTCTAAAAGCTTATCCTGTAGAAGAAGCAATTGATCTTGCAAAGAAAACAAATTTCGCTAAATTTGATGCAACTGTTGAAGCAGCATTTCGTTTAGGAGTTGATCCTAAGAAAGCTGACCAGCAAATCCGTGGAGCTGTTGTTCTTCCAAATGGAACTGGTAAAACTCAACGTGTATTAGTTTTTGCTAAAGGCGAAAAAATGAAAGAAGCAGAAGCTGCTGGTGCAGATTATGTAGGAGATGCAGAGTACATCAACAAAATCAATCAAGGTTGGTTCGAGTTTGATGTTATCGTTGCAACTCCAGATATGATGGGTGAAGTTGGTAAACTTGGTCGTGTATTAGGACCTAAAGGTTTAATGCCAAACCCTAAAACTGGTACCGTTACTTTTGATGTAACGAAGGCTGTAAATGAAATCAAGGCTGGTAAAGTTGAATACCGCGTTGACAAGTCTGGTAACGTTCATGTGCCAATTGGAAAAGCTTCATTTGAAAACGAAAAATTAGTTGAAAACTTCAACACTATTTTCGACACATTGATGAAGGCGAAGCCAGCGGCAGCAAAAGGAACTTACATGAAAAATGTAACAGTTACGACAACAATGGGACCAGGAGTTAAGGTTGATCCTTCTTCTGTTGCAAAATAATTAAAATATAAATTGACAATCAGGATCGTATTTTATATAATAGATTCTGTTGTGAAAAATAAATAACATTTGTACCGCAGACAGTAGGGGCCTTTCGGCTTAAACCTTCCCTACCGAGGTCATACGATAGATGAATGAATTAGTTGTACTACGACTATTGTATACTTCCTCCATGTCTGTTTGATGTGGAGGTTTTTATTTTATTTAGCCGGATTTGACCTCGGGCTGAATAAAATAAAGTCTCCGGCGGATGCCTTATTCATACTGAGTGGGCGCAAATACGCCAAGGCGCATTTGAATCGGTATAAGTGTAGAAATCTACAGGAGGTGTAAAGATGGGCAACGCTATCGAACAAAAGCAAACAATCGTTGACGAAATTGCTGGTAAACTTAAATCAAGTGTTTCAACAGTTGTTGTTGATTACCGTGGTTTAAACGTTGCAGAAGTAACTGAACTTCGTAAACAACTTCGTGAAGCTGGAATCGAATTCAAAGTGTACAAAAACACTTTAACTCGCCGTGCTGCAGAAGCTACAGAACTTACTGGATTGAATGAGGTTCTTACAGGACCAAACGCAATCGCGTTCAGTACAGAAGATGTAGTTGCACCAGCGAAAATTCTTAATGAATTCGCGAAAAAGCATGAGGCTCTTGAAATTAAAGCAGGTGTTATCGAAGGAAATGTGGCAACAGTTGATGACATTAAAGCTCTTGCAGATCTACCGTCTCGCGAAGGCTTACTTTCTATGTTACTCAGCGTGCTTCAAGCACCTATCCGCAACCTTGCTCTTGCTACAAAAGCTGTGGCAGATCAAAAAGAAGAACAAGGCGCATAAGTTAGAAATTTTGATTGGGTTTTAAAAATAAATCGAAAACATTCCAAGGAGGAAATTAAATCATGACTAAAGAACAAATCATTGAAGCAGTTAAAAACATGACTGTTTTAGAATTAAATGACCTAGTAAAAGCTATTGAAGAAGAATTTGGCGTAACTGCTGCTGCTCCTGTAGCTGTTATGGGTGGAGCTGCTGCTGGCGGCGCTGCTGAAGAAAAAACTGAATTTGATGTTGTTCTTGCTTCTGCAGGAGATCAAAAAATCAAAGTTATCAAGGTTGTTCGTGAAATCACAGGTCTTGGTCTTAAAGAAGCAAAAGAACTTGTTGATAACACTCCAAAACCACTTAAAGAAGGAGCTTCTAAAGAAGAAGCTGAAGAAATCAAAGCTAAGCTTGAAGAAGTTGGAGCTGGCGTAGAAGTTAAGTAATTTCATTTATGAATAAAAAGCTCGCTAATACAGCGAGCTTTTTTTGTGTTTCATTATAAACTTTTTTATAATGCATGTAGAAAGAGGTGGAACGATGTCTGAACATTATTATTCACGGGAACAGAAGGTTGAGAGCAATCCGAAGCATTGGAGCTGTACATTACGAGGGTGTGATCTGAAATTTAAGACGGACAATGGTGTCTTTTCGAAAGGAGAGGTCGATTTTGGCTCAAGGCTATTAGTGGAATCGTTTCGTTTACCGGAAATAGCGGGAGAACTTTTGGATGTTGGCTGCGGTTACGGTCCGATCGGATTAGCCTTGGCAAAAGATACAGGACGTCACGTCCATATGGTTGATGTCAACGAACGAGCTTTATCACTGGCGAAGGAAAATGCTGAAATAAATGGAATATCGAACGTATCAATCTATGAAAGTGACTGTCTTACAAATGTTAAGCATCAGCAATTTGCTGCGATCTTAACGAACCCGCCTATTCGTGCTGGTAAAAAAATCGTTCATCAAATTTTTGAACAAAGCTTTGCTTATTTGCAGGATGGGGGAGAGCTTTGGGTTGTCATTCAAAAAAAGCAAGGAGCTCCTTCGGCGATTGAAAAAATAAGTGAGCTTTTTGGCGAAGTGGAAACGGTTGAAAAGAAAAAAGGTTATTTTATTTTACATGCAAAAAAATATTTGACTTGACATTTTCGCTATGATAATATTATACAATGCCAACATAATATAAACTGGTGTAATTACTAATTTCAACGAAAATTGTATAAAGTTGGTTTAGTAAGGAAAAACTAACAAAATAATAGTTCGTAATGTGAAAAATGTGGTTTTTGAGAATAAAACCCTTTTTCTTTTTTGTCTTATAAGAAAAGGCCTTTTGGATTGTTTTAGCCAATCAAGGCGCCTTCGTTCTATAAGACAGCAATAGATGCACTATAACGCTTGATTTGAGGGGTGAATCAGTTGACAGGTCAACTAGTTCAGTATGGACGACACCGTAGGCGGAGAAGTTACGCACGAATCAGTGAAGTATTAGAGTTACCAAATCTTATTGAAATCCAAACCTCTTCTTATCAATGGTTTTTGGATGAAGGATTGCGTGAGATGTTTCAAGATATTTCACCGATCGAGGACTTCACTGGTAATCTGTCTCTTGAGTTTATTGATTACAGCCTTGGCGAACCTAAGTATTCCGTTGAGGAATCGAAGGAACGAGATGTTACATATTCAGCGCCATTGCGAGTAAAAGTTCGTCTTGTCAATAAAGAGACGGGCGAGGTGAAAGATCAGGATGTCTTCATGGGTGATTTTCCTTTGATGACAGAAACTGGAACCTTTGTTATTAACGGAGCGGAACGGGTTATCGTTTCGCAATTAGTACGCTCTCCAAGTGTGTACTATAGCGGAAAAGTTGATAAAAATGGTAAAAGAGGCTTCGCTGCCACTGTAATTCCGAACCGTGGTGCTTGGTTAGAGTATGAAACTGATGCCAAAGATGTGGTTTACGTAAGGATAGATCGTACGAGGAAATTACCTGTTACGGTTCTTTTGCGTGCACTCGGATTTGGTTCTGATCAAGAAATTCTTGATTTAATCGGGGAGAACGAATACATTCGTAATACTCTCGAAAAGGACAACACAGAAGGTACAGATAAAGCGTTATTAGAGATTTATGAGCGTCTGCGTCCAGGTGAACCACCAACCGTTGAGAACGCGAAAAGCTTATTAGTTTCTCGATTTTTTGATCCGAAGCGCTACGATTTAGCAAATGTAGGGCGTTATAAGATCAACAAGAAACTTCATATAAAGAATCGTTTATTTAATCAGCGTTTAGCAGAAACACTTGTCGATCCTGAAACAGGTGAAATCATTGCTGAAAAAGGAGCGCTGCTTGATCGACGTACGTTAGATCGTATTATTCCACATTTAGAGAAAAATATTGGTTTTAAAACGATCACTCCTGTTGGTGGTGTCGTTGAGAACGATGTTTTACTTCAATCAATAAAAATTTATGCTCCAAATGAAGACGGAGAGAAAGTCATTAATGTTATTGGAAATGCTTATGTAGAAGAAGCTGTCAAGAACATTTCTCCGGCAGATATCATTGCTTCTATTAGTTATTTCTTTAATTTGCTCTACGGAGTAGGGGACACAGATGATATCGATCACTTAGGAAACCGTCGTCTTCGTTCAGTTGGTGAGCTTTTACAAAACCAGTTCCGCATCGGGTTGTCTCGTATGGAACGTGTTGTTCGTGAAAGAATGTCGATTCAAGATACGAATACGATTACTCCACAACAACTGATCAATATTCGTCCAGTGATCGCTTCTATTAAAGAATTCTTTGGAAGCTCACAGTTGTCTCAATTTATGGATCAGACGAATCCATTAGCGGAGCTTACGCATAAGCGTCGTCTATCTGCATTAGGACCAGGTGGTTTAACGCGTGAACGCGCAGGGATGGAAGTGCGTGACGTTCACTATTCCCACTATGGTCGTATGTGTCCAATTGAAACACCTGAGGGACCAAACATTGGCTTGATCAACTCCTTATCTTCCTATGCAAAGGTGAACCGCTTTGGTTTCATTGAAACTCCATACCGTCGCGTTGATCCTGAAACAGGAAAAGTAACCAATCAAATTGATTACTTAACTGCTGATGAGGAAGATAACTATGTTGTCGCCCAAGCGAATGCTCGTTTAGGTGAAGATGGCTCCTTCTTAGATGAAGATATTATTTCGCGTTTCCGTGGGGAAAACACGGTTGTAAAAAGAGAACGCATTGATTATATGGATGTTTCTCCTAAACAGGTAGTATCTGCTGCAACGGCGTGTATCCCGTTCTTAGAAAACGATGACTCGAACCGTGCCTTGATGGGTGCGAACATGCAACGACAAGCTGTTCCACTTATGCAACCAGAGGCACCGCGTGTCGGCACAGGGATGGAGTATGTCTCCGGTAAGGATTCTGGAGCTGCTGTTATCTGTAAGCACGAAGGTATTGTTGAGCATGTTGAAGCGCGTGAAGTTTGGGTTCGCCGCATTACTGTTGTAGATGGTCAAGAAGTAAAAGGGAACCTTGATAAATACCGGATGTTAAAGTTTGTCCGTTCAAACCAAGGTACTTGTTACAATCAGCGCCCGATCGTCGCTGTTGGCGATCGTGTGACAAAAGGGGAAATCCTTGCTGATGGACCTTCAATGGAACTTGGAGAACTTGCTCTTGGACGAAACGTGTTAGTCGCATTCATGACATGGGATGGTTATAACTATGAGGATGCCATCATCATGAGCGAGCGTTTAGTTAAAGATGATGTTTATACTTCGATTCATATTGAAGAGTATGAGTCAGAGTCTCGTGATACAAAATTGGGGCCGGAGGAAATCACCCGTGACATTCCAAACGTTGGGGAAGATGCGCTGAGAAATCTTGATGAGCGCGGAATTATTCGCATCGGTGCGGAAGTAAAAGATGGGGATTTGCTAGTCGGTAAAGTAACACCTAAAGGAGTAACGGAGCTTACTGCAGAAGAACGTTTATTACACGCGATCTTTGGTGAGAAAGCCCGTGAAGTTCGTGATACGTCACTTCGTGTACCACATGGTGGCGGAGGAATTGTCCATGACGTGAAAGTTTTCAACCGTGAAGATGGTGATGAACTTCCTCCAGGTGTGAACCAGTTAGTTCGTGTTTATATCGTTCAGAAACGTAAAATTCACGAAGGCGATAAAATGGCTGGACGTCACGGTAACAAAGGGGTTATCTCTCGTATTTTACCAGAAGAGGATATGCCGTATTTACCAGATGGGACGCCGGTTGATATTATGTTAAACCCACTAGGGGTTCCTTCTCGTATGAACATCGGTCAGGTGTTAGAGCTTCATTTAGGAATGGCTGCGAGACAGCTAGGCATTCATGTTGCTTCACCGGTATTCGATGGTGCACGTGAGGAAGATGTGTGGTCAACGATAGAAGAAGCTGGAATGGATCGCGATGCAAAAACGATCCTTTATGATGGACGCTCTGGTGAGCCGTTCGATAATCGTGTTTCTGTTGGGGTTATGTACATGATTAAGCTTGCTCACATGGTTGACGATAAACTCCATGCACGTTCAACAGGTCCTTATTCACTTGTTACTCAGCAGCCGCTTGGTGGTAAAGCTCAGTTTGGTGGACAAAGATTTGGAGAAATGGAAGTTTGGGCGTTAGAGGCCTATGGTGCAGCTTATACCCTACAAGAAATTTTAACCGTAAAATCCGATGACGTCGTTGGACGTGTGAAAACATACGAGGCGATCGTCAAAGGTGAAAATGTTCCTGAACCAGGTGTCCCTGAATCATTCCGCGTATTGATGAAAGAACTTCAAAGCTTAGGAATGGATGTTAAAATCCTTTCTGGCGATGAAAAGGAAATCGAAATGCGTGATTTAGAGGATGATGAAGAGGGGCAGGCAGAATCATTAACCGTCGCTCCTGTCAGTGAGGAAACCGAATCCGAAAAAGTCGGGATACAAGAATAATTTAAACTGTACGAGTTCATGAAATGCGCAGTTTCTCTCGGTTGCTACGGGGGAAACTGCGGAAAATTGTAATCATAGATTAGCAAAAAGGGTAAAACCTGTAGATCAAAAGGGAGGTAGGCCCCTTGCTGGATGTCAATAATTTTGAATATATGAAGATCGGTCTAGCTTCACCCGACAAAATTCGCTCTTGGTCATTTGGTGAAGTTAAAAAACCAGAAACAATCAACTATCGTACATTAAAACCAGAAAAAGATGGTCTTTTCTGTGAACGCATTTTTGGACCACAAAAAGACTGGGAATGCCATTGCGGAAAATACAAACGTGTTCGTTATAAAGGCGTTGTTTGTGATCGTTGTGGTGTTGAAGTAACAAGAGCTAAGGTTCGCCGTGAGCGTATGGGACATATTGAATTAGCTGCTCCTGTCTCACATATTTGGTATTTTAAAGGTATCCCAAGCAGAATGGGATTAATTTTAGACATGTCTCCACGTGCTTTAGAAGAAGTCATTTATTTTGCTTCTTATGTGGTTACTGAACCAGGTGATACTCCGCTAGAAAAGAAACAACTTTTATCTGAGAAGGAATACCGCGCATATCGTGATAAATACGGTAACAAGTTCCAAGCTTCTATGGGTGCAGAATCGATAAAAAAGCTTTTGACTGATATCGATCTCGATAAAGAAGTTGATTTCTTAAAAGAAGAATTAAAAACAGCCCAAGGTCAACGTCGCACAAGAGCGATTAAACGACTTGAAGTGTTAGAAGCATTCCGTAATTCAGGAAATGAGCCATCTTGGATGATTTTAGATGTGCTTCCAGTTATTCCACCGGAACTTCGCCCGATGGTTCAATTAGATGGGGGACGTTTTGCGACATCCGATTTAAATGATCTATATCGCCGAGTGATTAACCGCAATAACCGTCTTAAGCGTCTATTGGATTTAGGAGCACCTAGCATCATCGTACAAAATGAAAAACGTATGCTCCAAGAAGCTGTCGATGCATTAATTGATAACGGTCGTCGTGGACGCCCAGTTACTGGACCGGGTAACCGTCCGTTAAAATCTCTTTCACATATGCTTAAAGGGAAACAAGGACGTTTCCGTCAAAACCTTCTTGGTAAGCGTGTTGATTATTCAGGACGTTCCGTTATCGTAGTTGGACCGAATTTGAAGATGTATCAATGCGGATTACCGAAGGAAATGGCGATCGAATTATTCAAGCCTTTCGTGATGAAGGAGCTTGTTGAAAAAGGATTAGCCCATAATATCAAATCGGCCAAGCGTAAAATCGAGCGTTTATCCCCTGAGATTTGGGATGTGCTTGAAGATGTCATTAAGGAGCATCCGGTACTTTTAAACCGCGCCCCTACTTTACACAGACTTGGGATTCAGGCGTTTGAACCAACGCTTGTAGAAGGTCGTGCCATTCGCCTTCATCCACTCGTATGTACAGCATACAATGCGGACTTTGATGGTGACCAAATGGCGGTACACGTTCCGTTATCCTCTGAAGCGCAAGCGGAAGCAAGACTTCTCATGCTTGCAGCACAGAACATTCTTAACCCTAAAGACGGGAAACCGGTTGTTACTCCATCGCAGGATATGGTTCTTGGTAACTATTACCTTACGCTGGAGCGAGAGAATGCTGTCGGTGAAGGAATGGTCTTTAAGGATACGAATGAAGCATTAATTGCTTACCAAAATGGCTATGTTCACCTGCATACTCGTGTAGCTGTGCATGCAGCGTCTTTAAATAACGAAACATTTACAGAAGAACAAAATAATATGCTTCTTATTACAACAGTAGGTAAATTGATTTTTAATGAGATCTTACCAGAATCATTCCCTTATATTAATGAACCTACAAAAGCTAATTTAGAGGAGGAAACTCCGAAGAAGTACTTTGTAGAAAAGGGTGCAGATGTAAAAGAAGTCATTAAAGGATTACCGTTGGTAGACCCATTCAAGAAGAAAATTCTTGGGAATATCATTGCTGAGGTATTTAAGCGATTCAAAATTACTGAGACATCTAAAATGCTTGACCGCATGAAGAATCTTGGTTTCAAATACTCTACAAAAGCTGGTATCACAGTTGGTGTAGCAGATATCGTTGTATTGAAAGAAAAGCAAGAAATTATCGAAGAGGCACAAAGCAAAGTAGATAACGTGATGAAGCAATTCAGACGTGGTTTAATCACGGAAGATGAACGCTATGATCGTGTAATTTCCATTTGGAGTGCAGCGAAAGATAATATTCAAGCAAAACTAATGAAATCATTAGAAAAGACGAACCCTATCTTTATGATGAGTGACTCAGGTGCCCGCGGTAACGCATCAAACTTCACCCAGCTAGCTGGTATGCGTGGATTGATGGCGAACCCGGCTGGACGTATCATTGAGTTGCCGATTATCTCAAGTTTCCGTGAAGGTTTAACCGTATTAGAGTACTTTATCTCTACGCACGGTGCCCGTAAAGGTCTTGCAGATACGGCGCTTAAAACGGCTGACTCTGGTTACTTAACACGCCGACTTGTTGACGTAGCGCAAGATGTCATCGTCCGTGATGATGATTGTGGTACAGATAGAGGATTGTTAGTTTCTGCTCTACGTGATGGAACTGAAATTATTGAATCCTTAGATGAGCGTTTAATTGGTCGCTACGCGAGAAGAGCGATCAAACATCCGGAAACAAACGAAGTTATCGTTCCTGAAAATGGCCTTATTACAGAAGATTTAGCTGTAGAGATTATGGAAGCAAATATTGAAGAGGTATGGATCCGTTCAGCCTTTACATGTAATACTCGCCATGGTGTATGTAAAAAATGTTATGGACGTAACCTTGCAACTGGCCAAGAAGTTGAAGTGGGTGAAGCGGTTGGTATTATCGCAGCTCAGTCAATCGGTGAGCCAGGTACACAGTTAACAATGCGTACATTCCACACAGGTGGGGTTGCTGGAGACGATATTACACAAGGTCTACCGCGTATTCAAGAAATCTTTGAAGCACGTAATCCAAAGGGTCAAGCGGTTATATCTGAAATTGATGGTGTGGTCGTAGGCATTAACGAAGGTCGAGATCGTCAACATGAGATCGTTGTTCAAGGGGAAATTGAATCACGTACGTATACGGCTCCTTATACTGCACGCTTAAAGGTTGCTGTTAATGACCGTGTAGAACGTGGTCAAGAACTCACAGAAGGTTCAATCGATCCGAAAGAGCTTATCAAAGTAAAAGATGTAACAGCAGTTCAAGAGTACTTGCTTAAAGAAGTACAGAAGGTATATCGAATGCAAGGGGTTGAAATTGGCGATAAGCACGTAGAAGTAATGGTTCGTCAAATGCTTCGCAAAATCCGTGTCGTCGATGCAGGGGAAACAGATGTTTTACCAGGTTCCTTACTCGATATTCACCAATTTACAGATGCAAACGAAAAAGCCTTGCTTGAAGGGAAATTACCAGCAACCGGTCGTCCGGTATTGCTTGGTATCACGAAAGCTTCTCTTGAAACGGATTCCTTCTTATCCGCTGCTTCTTTCCAAGAAACGACAAGAGTTCTTACAGATGCTGCGATTAAAGGAAAACGTGATGAGTTACTAGGATTAAAGGAAAATGTAATTATTGGTAAACTTGTTCCAGCTGGTACGGGTATGCAACGCTACCGCAAAGCGGAACCAGTTGCTGCAATCGAAGAATCAGAAGACATTGTAACGGTTGAGTAAAGTAAAAAATGCGGTGCTTACCAAATGGTGAGTACCGCATTTTTAGAATGAGTTTTGAAATGGTTGTGAGCGTGGACGAGTTGAGGATATTAAAAATTCAAGTTGCAGCGTGATAAAATGAATCATGACAAACCATCTCTAATAAAATTTTAAACTTTTATTGACATTGGTTTTAGAAAATGCTAATATAGCAAAGGTGCTCCTATTACCTGTTACTTTGGAGGATATGATCGATGTCTTATGAAAAAGTATTGCAGGCGAAAAATTTTATAGTAGGAACAAAGCAGACGGTAAAAGCGCTGAGGAACGGAAACGTAAAAGAAGTACTAGTAGCGTCTGATGCTGATCCCCATGTGACAGCTTCAGTCGTAAGTGCAGCTAAAGAAACAAACACCCCGGTAATCTATGTTGATTCTATGAAATCACTAGGGAAAGCTTGTGGCATTGAAGTTGCCGCATCTACCGTTGCGATAACCCATTAAAAACTGTTTTTGCAGATTAACTGCAAGGACTTTGTTTTTTGTTTCAAAATGAACCACCTGGATGTGTGGGCTTAAATGAAAAAGTGAAGGGAGGAAACATAAATGCCTACTATTAACCAATTAGTGCGCAAGCCTCGTAAATCAAAAGAGGAAAAGTCAAAATCACCAGCACTTAACAAAGGTTATAACAGCTTCAAAAAAGCACAAACTGATGTATCATCTCCACAAAAACGCGGTGTTTGTACTCGTGTTGGTACAATGACTCCGAAGAAACCGAACTCAGCGTTACGTAAATACGCTCGTGTACGTTTAACAAACGGCATTGAGGTAACTGCATACATTCCTGGTATCGGACACAACCTACAAGAGCACAGCGTAGTATTAATTCGCGGCGGACGTGTAAAAGACTTACCGGGGGTACGTTACCACATTGTTCGTGGAGCTCTAGATACAGCTGGAGTAAACAACCGTATGCAAGGTCGTTCTAAATACGGTACGAAGAAACCAAAAGCAGCAAAGAAATAAAAACTTAAAATGATAAGCTTCTTTGAAAGGAGGAAGAAATATGCCACGTAAAGGTCCTGTAGCAAAAAGAGACGTATTACCAGATCCAATTTACAATTCAAAATTAATTACTCGTTTAATCAACAAAATGATGGTTGATGGTAAAAGAGGTAAGTCACAATCTATCCTTTACTCATCATTTGATATTATTCGTGAACGTACTGGCAAAGACCCAATGGAAGTATTTGATCAAGCTCTTAAGAACATCATGCCTGTTCTTGAAGTTAGAGCACGCCGTGTAGGTGGATCTAACTACCAAGTACCAGTAGAGGTGCGCCCAGAACGCCGCACTACTCTAGGTCTTCGCTGGTTAGTAAACTATTCACGTCTTCGTGGTGAAAAGACAATGGAAGAGCGTCTTGCTAACGAAATTCTTGATGCGGCTAACAACACTGGTGCATCAGTGAAAAAGCGTGAAGATACACATAAAATGGCTGAAGCAAACAAAGCATTTGCACATTATCGTTGGTAATCTCTTTATAATAAAAAATACACTCATATGGAAGGAGAAAAACTGAATGGCAAGAGAGTTCTCCTTAGAAAATACTCGCAATATCGGTATCATGGCACATATTGATGCTGGTAAAACAACAACAACTGAGCGCGTACTCTATTACACTGGTCGTATTCATAAGATCGGTGAAACACATGAAGGTGCGTCTCAAATGGACTGGATGGAGCAAGAGCAAGAACGTGGGATCACAATTACATCTGCAGCAACAACTGCACAATGGAAAGGTCACCGCGTTAACATCATCGATACACCAGGACACGTAGACTTCACAGTTGAAGTTGAACGTTCTCTTCGTGTACTAGATGGTGCTGTAGCTGTTCTTGATGCACAGTCTGGTGTTGAACCACAAACAGAAACAGTTTGGCGTCAAGCAACAACTTATGGAGTTCCACGTGTTGTATTCGTTAATAAAATGGATAAGCTAGGTGCGGACTTCCTTTATTCTTTAAAAACTCTTCATGATCGCCTACAAGCTAACGCTGTAGCAATCCAATTACCAATTGGAGCAGAAGATGCGTTCGAGGGAATCATTGACCTTGTAGAAATGAAAGCTACTTTCTACGGAAATGACCTTGGAACGGATATTGAAGAGCGTGAAATTCCTGCTGAATATATGGATCAAGCTGAGGAATACCGTGAGAAGTTAATTGAAGCAGTGTCAGAACTTGACGAAGACTTAATGGAAAAATACCTTGGTGGTGAAGAAATCACTACGGATGAGTTAAAAGCGGCTATCCGTAAAGGTACTGTTAATGTTGAATTATACCCAGTTATCTGTGGTTCTGCTTTCAAAAACAAAGGTGTTCAAAAAATGCTAGATGCAGTTATTGATTACCTTCCATCACCATTAGATGTTCCTTCTATCAAAGGTACACTTCCTGATAGTGATGAAGCAGTTGAACGTCATTCAGACGACAACGAGCCATTCTCTGCACTTGCATTTAAAGTTATGACTGACCCTTATGTTGGTAAATTAACATTCTTCCGTGTATACTCTGGTACATTAAGCTCTGGTTCATATGTACAAAACTCCACAAAAGGTAAGCGTGAGCGCGTAGGACGTATCCTACAAATGCATGCGAACAGCCGTGAAGAGATTTCAATGGTATACGCTGGAGATATTGCAGCAGCAGTTGGTTTAAAGGATACGACAACTGGTGATACTCTTTGTGATGAAAAGAATTTAGTTATTCTTGAATCTATGGAATTCCCAGAGCCGGTTATCCAATTATCTATCGAGCCTAAATCTAAGGCAGACCAAGATAAGATGACGACTGCACTTCAAAAACTACAAGAAGAAGATCCGACATTCCGTGCGCATACTGATCAGGAAACTGGTCAGGTTATCATCGCTGGTATGGGAGAGCTTCACTTAGATATCCTTGTAGATCGTATGAAGCGTGAATTCAAGGTTGAAGCTAATGTTGGTGCGCCACAGGTTGCTTATCGCGAAACGATCCGTACATCTGCTCAAGTAGAAGGAAAGTTCGCGCGTCAATCAGGTGGTCGCGGTCAATACGGACACGTTTGGATTGAGTTCTCTCCAAACGAAGAAGGTAAAGGCTTCGAATTTGAAAACGGCATCGTTGGTGGTGTTGTTCCACGTGAATACATCCCTGCAGTTCAAGCTGGACTTGAAGATGCTCTTGAAAGAGGACTTCTTGCAGGTTATCCAGTAGTAGATATTAAAGCAAGATTATTTGATGGATCATACCATGACGTTGACTCTTCAGAAATGGCGTTTAAAATCGCCGCTTCTATGGCTCTTAAAAATGCCGCATCAAAATGTAACCCTGTTATTTTAGAGCCAATGATGAAGGTTGAAGTTATCATCCCTGAAGAATATATGGGTGATATCATGGGTAATATCACTTCCCGTCGCGGACGTGTTGAAGGTATGGAAGCTCGTGGTAATGCACAAGTTGTCCGTGCTATGGTTCCACTTTCTGAAATGTTTGGTTATGCGACAACTTTACGTTCAAGCACTCAAGGTCGCGGAGTATTCTCTATGCATTTTGACCACTACGAGGAAGTACCAAAATCAATTTCAGAAGAAATCATCAAGAAAAATAAAGGTGAATAATTGATTTTCACTTGTCTTTAAAGTATAACTACTTATGTACGAAGCTGTAGGAGAAGGGATAACTTTTTCCTACAGCATCCATATACTTAAACTTTTCTATTTTAAAGGAGGATTTTCCTAATGGCTAAAGAAAAATTTGACCGTTCAAAACCACACGTTAATATCGGAACTATTGGTCACGTTGACCATGGTAAAACAACTTTAACAGCTGCTATCACAACTGTACTTGCAAAAGCAGGTGGCGGTGAAGCACGCGGCTATGATCAAATCGATAACGCTCCAGAAGAAAAAGAGCGTGGAATCACAATCAACACTTCTCACGTTGAGTATGAAACAGCTAACCGTCACTATGCACACGTTGACTGCCCTGGGCATGCTGACTATGTTAAGAACATGATCACTGGTGCTGCTCAAATGGACGGCGGTATCTTAGTAGTATCTGCTGCTGATGGTCCAATGCCACAAACTCGTGAGCACATCCTGCTTTCTCGTAACGTAGGTCTTGCACACCTTGTTGTTTTCATGAACAAGTGTGACATGGTAGACGATGAAGAGCTTCTTGAATTAGTAGAAATGGAAGTTCGTGACCTATTATCAGAATATGAATTCCCTGGTGATGATATTCCTGTAATCAAGGGTTCTGCTCTTAAAGCTCTTGAAGGAGATGCAGCTTGGGAAGAAAAAATCATTGAATTAATGAATGCTGTTGACGAATATGTTCCAAATCCAACTCGTGAAACTGATAAGCCATTCATGATGCCTGTTGAGGACGTATTCTCTATCACTGGTCGTGGAACAGTTGCTACTGGTCGTGTTGAGCGTGGCCAAGTTAAAGTTGGTGACGTAGTTGAGATCATCGGTCTTGCTGAAGAGCCAAAATCTACTACAGTAACTGGAGTAGAAATGTTCCGTAAGCTTCTTGATTATGCTGAAGCTGGAGACAACATTGGCGCACTTCTTCGTGGGGTTGCTCGTGAAGAAATCCAACGTGGTCAAGTACTTGCTAAACCAGGTTCAATTACACCACACACAAAGTTTAAAGCTGAAGTTTACGTATTATCAAAAGACGAAGGTGGACGTCATACTCCATTCTTCTCAAACTACCGTCCTCAGTTCTACTTCCGTACAACTGATGTAACTGGTGTTGTTAATCTTCCAGAAGGTGTAGAAATGGTTATGCCTGGAGATAACATTGAAATGAACGTTGAGCTTATTTCTCCAATCGCTATTGAAGATGGTACTAGATTCTCTATCCGTGAGGGTGGACGTACAGTAGGTTCTGGCGTTGTTTCTACAATCGTTGAGTAATTATTAACGAATATAAAAAGCAGATGGATGACGATCCATCTGCTTTTTTGTTTGTTTATTTTCTACTATCTACCTATTATTCAGCGTTTCTTTTTGTTCGATCCATTTGTGAATGGCAGAAATAATATTTTGCAATCCTTTTCCGCTTGGGGTTAATTCATATTGAACCTTTTTTAAAGAACCATCTAAATATTGCTTTTTGACAAGTCCTTCTTTTACTAATTCATTTAATCTTTCGGTTAGAAGTCTGTCTGAAATTCCTTCAATCATTTCCATTAATTCATAATATCTTTTCGGTCCGTCAAGTAAAGTATAAATGATCATACCGACCCATTTTTGACCGATAAATTCAATGGTTTTTTGATAATTCACGCAAATGCTGCTAGGATGTCCGTTATGATCGAGCAGGGTCTTGTTGTTATTTGGAGATGATTCCATTCATGTTCCTCCTAGTCTTATTAATACTTGCATTATAACATGAGAGCTCTTCCTTGACTCGTTAACTTACAAATGGTAAGTTATAAAAGCTAATAAATAGTAAGTTTAGGAGGGAATTCATAATGTCACAACTTGATCAAATTGTACAACAGCGTAAGTCTGTTCGTTCTTATGATCCGAAATACGTCATTTCTAAAGAAGAGATTGAAAATTTGTTGCGACTCGCTTCGGAAGCTCCATCTTCAAGTAATTTACAACCATGGCGTGTTATGGTAATTAAAAATAAGGAATTACAAAAAGAGCTCCGTGCAATTGGAAACAACCAGGCTCAAATTGAAGAATCTTCTGCGATTGTTGCGATTCTTGGTGATTCTGAAGCTTACAAAAACGCAGAGAAGATTTTCAATCAAAATGTAGAAGAAGGCCATGTTTCTCAAGAGATTGCCAATAACACGATTAAAAATACGTTAAACTTTTATCCAAATGTTCCTGAAGAAACAAGAAAACTAATTGCTGCCTATGATGCTGGTGCATTTGCTATGCAGTTCATGCTACTTGCGAAAGATCGTGGATACGATACAGTGACAATGGGTGGTTTTGATAAGGAAAAGTTTGCAAAGCGTTTTGAATTACCAGCAAACGTATTTCCGATAACGCTAATAGCTCTTGGAAAAGCCCAAGCTCCAGCTTTCGGGACATCAAGGTTGCCGGTCGAGTCTTTTACTACATTCTATGAATAATTTTTTGCCGTAGGGTTATTTAAAGTACAGCTCTTGGAAGAAAACAAGTTATTTTTCTCCAAGAGCCTATCATTAGCAAAGTTATGGCCAGACGGAAAAAACACCATACATCCACAATGATGTCTAAAATCCCCATTATGAAATAAAATTCCATCAGATTCAGTCGGGTCAAAAGCGCTCATACATTTTCTATAAGAAGAACAGCACATTCAATTTGAGCAATGTGTGAAAGCATTGATATTTTCCTAACTGAACTAATTTAGATGTCTTGTTCATTTAATAGTTCGACTATTTCCCGTCTACTTGAAAACGTCAGTAGTAGTCTATATAATAGAACAAGTGTGATTGATAAAGAAATGAAATTTTATATTGCATTTCCTTTATGATTCATTGTATAATAGACAATGTTGGTCTTTGACTGCGATGATGTGGAAGGTTGCTGACACACCCGGCCGCTTTGCCATGGCGAGTGTGTGGGAAATTTTCACGGAGAATGTCTATTTTAAAATAGGCGAAAAGGAGGGAAAATAATGGCAAAACAAAAGATTCGTATCCGTTTGAAAGCATATGATCACAGAATTCTTGATCAATCTGCAGAAAAAATTGTGGAAACAGCAAAGCGTTCTGGTGCTGCTGTATCAGGTCCGATACCGTTACCAACCGAAAAATCTGTTTATACAATTCTTCGTGCGGTGCATAAGTATAAGGACTCTCGTGAGCAATTTGAGATGCGTACTCATAAGCGTCTAATCGACATTGTGAATCCAACACCACAAACTGTTGATTCATTAATGCGTTTAGATTTACCATCTGGCGTAGATATCGAAATTAAACTTTAATTTTGAACTATAAGGATGTAACTTAGAAACTTCAAACATGAAATAAAAGATGATAATTAATAGGAGGTGTGACTGTAATGACCAAAGGAATCTTAGGAAGAAAAATCGGTATGACTCAAGTGTTTGCTGAAAATGGTGATCTTATCCCAGTAACAGTTGTTGAAGCAACTCCAAACGTAGTTCTTCAAAAGAAAACTGTTGAAACTGACGGATATGTGTCCGTGCAATTAGGTTTTGATGACAAGCGTGAAAAGCTTTCAAACAAACCTGAAAAAGGACATGTCGCAAAGGCAAGTACTGCTCCTAAGCGCTTCGTACGTGAATTCCGCGGAGAAGGTTTAGCTGAGTTAGAGGTTGGTCAGGAAGTCAAAGTAGATGTATTCGCTGAAGGCGATATCGTAGATGTAACAGGAATCTCAAAGGGTAAAGGTTTCCAAGGCTCTATCAAGCGCCATGGACAATCTCGTGGACCAATGGCACACGGTTCTCGTTATCACCGTCGCCCAGGTTCAATGGGTCCTGTAGCTCCAAACCGCGTATTTAAAGGTAAAGCACTACCAGGTCGTATGGGTGGCGAGCAAATCACTGTGCAAAACCTTGAAATTGTAAAGGTTGACGTTGAACGTAACCTATTATTAATCAAAGGTAACGTACCAGGAGCTAAAAAAGCTCTATTAAAAATTAAAAGTGCGGTTAAAGCATAATCATTAAGGCAGAAAGGAGGAAACAAGAATGCCAAAAGTAACATTGTTTAGCCAAGCTGGATCTCAAGTTGGTGAAATCGAACTTAATGATTCCATCTTTGGTATTGAGCCTAATAACCATGTGTTATTTGAAGCTGTTGTAGCTCAAAGAGCTTCTTTACGTCAAGGAACTCATAAAACAAAAATTCGTTCTGAGGTAGCTGGCGGTGGTCGTAAGCCATGGCGTCAAAAAGGAACAGGTCGTGCACGTCAAGGTTCGATTCGTTCTCCACAATGGCGCGGAGGTGGTACTGTATTTGGTCCGGTACCTCGCAGCTATAGCTATAAATTACCGAAAAAAGTTCGTCGCTTAGCGATTAAATCGGCATTATCTTCTAAAGTAGTAGAAGAAAACATTTTAGTATTAGAAAGCCTTGCTTTCGAAACTCCAAAAACTAAAGACTTCAAAGGTTTCCTAAAAGGTCTTTCTGTTGATTCTAAAGCACTTATCGTTACAGCTGATTTAGATGAAAACGTAGCATTATCTGCTCGTAACATCCCTGGTGTAACAGTTGTAACTGCTAGTGGAATCAACGTATTGGATGTTTTAGGTCATGATAAGTTAATCATGACAAAAGCAGCGGTTGAAAAAGTAGAGGAGGTGCTTGCATAATGGATGCACGCGAAATCATTAAGCGCCCCGTTATCACTGAACGTTCAACTGATTTAATGACTGAGAAAAAGTACACTTTCGAAGTTGACGTTAGAGCGAATAAAACTCAAGTTAAAGATGCTGTTGAAGAAATCTTCGGTGTTAAAGTTGAGAAAGTAAACGTTCAAAACTATAAAGGTAAATTTAAGCGCATGGGTAAATTTGGCGGTTATACAAATAAACGTCGTAAAGCCATCGTTAAATTAACTGCAGACAGCAAAGAAATCGAATTCTTTGAGGTTTAATTGATTAAAAGAAGAAGAGGAGGGAAAACAAATGGCGATTAAAAAGTATAAACCTACCTCTAATGGTCGTCGCGGTATGACGGTATCTGATTTCGCAGAAATCACAACAGATAAGCCGGAAAAATCATTGCTTGCTCCTTTAAAAAGCAAGGGTGGCCGTAACAACCAAGGTAAGTTAACAGTTCGTCATCAAGGTGGCGGTCATAAGCGTCAATATCGTATCATCGATTTTAAACGTAACAAAGATGGCATTCCAGGCCGCGTTGCTACAATCGAATACGATCCAAACCGTTCAGCAAACATTGCATTAATTCATTATGTTGATGGAGAAAAGCGTTACATCCTAGCTCCTAAGAATTTAGAAGTAGGTATGGAAGTAATGTCTGGACCAGAAGCAGATATTAAAGTAGGAAATGCTCTACCTTTAGCAAATATTCCTGTTGGTACAGTCGTACACAACATTGAATTAAAGCCAGGTAAGGGTGGACAATTAGTACGTTCTGCAGGTACGTCTGCACAAGTTCTTGGTAAAGAGGGCAAATACGTACTAGTTCGTTTAAACTCTGGTGAGGTTCGTATGATTCTTGCTACTTGTCGTGCAACTGTAGGTCAAGTTGGTAACGAGCAACATGAACTTATCAACATTGGTAAAGCAGGTCGTTCTCGCTGGTTAGGCAAACGCCCAACTGTACGTGGATCTGTTATGAACCCTAACGATCACCCGCACGGTGGTGGTGAAGGACGTGCGCCAATCGGACGTAAGTCACCAATGTCACCATGGGGTAAACCAACTCTTGGTGCGAAAACTCGTAAGAAAAACAATAAATCAGATAAATTTATCGTACGTCGTCGTAAAAAATAACGGGATTGGGCTACGGTTCCAACTAAGAGCCGTAGGGCAATCGCGAAGGGAGGTTCAATCATGGGTCGCAGCTTAAAAAAAGGACCTTTTGTTGATGAACATTTAATGAACAAGATCGAAAAGCTAAATGAAACAGAAGGCAAACAAGTGGTAAAAACTTGGTCACGCCGTTCTACGATCTTCCCACAATTCATCGGACACACAATCGCTGTTTATGATGGTCGTAAACATGTACCTGTATACGTCACTGAAGACATGGTCGGTCACAAGCTTGGAGAATTTGCTCCAACTCGTACTTACAAAGGTCATGCAAGTGATGACAAGAAAACAAGACGTTAATGAGAGGAGGCATTCAGATGCAAGCAAAAGCTGTTGCAAGAACAGTCCGTATTGCGCCTCGTAAAGCTCGTTTAGTTGTAGATCTAATTCGAGGAAAGCAAGTAGGTGAAGCAGTAGCGATATTAAAACATACGCCAAAAGCTGCTTCTCCAATCGTTGAAAAATTATTAAATTCTGCTATGGCAAATGCCGAGCATAACTACGAAATGGACGTTAATAGCCTTGTGGTTTCGGAAGTTTTCGTTGACGAGGGACCAACTTTAAAACGTTTCCGTCCACGTGCAATGGGTCGTGCAAGTGCCATCAACAAGCGCACTAGCCACATTACAATCGTATTAACAGAAAAGAAGGAGGGATAATCAGTGGGTCAAAAAGTAAATCCAGTCGGTTTGCGTATCGGTGTCATCCGTGATTGGGAGTCTAAGTGGTACGCAGGTAAAGACTATGCTGATCTTTTACACGAAGACCTAAAGGTTCGTGAGTATATCACTAAGCGTTTAAGTGATGCTTCTGTTTCTAAAGTAGAAATCGAGCGTGCTGCTAACCGCGTTAACATCACTATCCATACTGCTAAACCAGGAATGGTTATTGGTAAAGGTGGTACTGAGGTTGAAGCGTTGCGTAAAGCTCTTAACTCACTTACTGGCAAACGTGTACACATCAACATTCTTGAAATCAAAAAAGCTGATATCGATGCGAAATTAGTTGCGGAAAACATTGCTCGTCAATTAGAAAACCGCGTATCTTTCCGTCGTGCTCAAAAACAAGTTATTCAACGTGCAATGCGCGCTGGAGCTCAAGGTATCAAAACTATGGTATCTGGTCGTCTTGGCGGAGCTGACATCGCTCGTTCTGAAAGCTATAGCGAAGGAACTGTTCCACTTCATACTCTTCGTGCTGATATCGATTACGCTACTGCTGAAGCAGATACAACTTACGGAAAGCTTGGCGTAAAAGTATGGATCTATAAGGGAGAAGTCCTTCCAACTAAGAAGAAAACTGAGGAAGGAGGCAAATAATATGTTAGTGCCTAAACGCGTTAAATATCGTCGTCAACACCGTGGAAAAATGCGCGGTCAAGCGAAGGGCGGTACTGAAGTAACTTTCGGTGAATTCGGTTTACAAGCAACTGAAGCATCTTGGATTACAAACCGTCAAATTGAAGCTGCACGTATTGCGATGACTCGTTATATGAAACGTGGCGGTAAAGTTTGGATTAAAATTTTCCCGCATAAGCCTTACACAGCTAAGCCTCTTGAAGTCCGCATGGGTTCCGGTAAAGGTGCTCCAGAAGGATGGGTTGCAGTTGTTAAGCCTGGGAAAGTAATGTTTGAAATCGCAGGTGTTTCTGAAGAAATCGCACGTGAAGCATTACGACTTGCATCACACAAACTTCCTGTAAAATGTAAGTTTGTAAAACGAGAAGAAATTGGTGGTGAATCAAATGAAAGCTAATGAAATTCGTGACCTTACCACTGCCGAAATAGAACAAAAAGTTAAATCATTAAAAGAAGAGCTTTTCAACCTGCGCTTTCAATTGGCGACTGGACAACTTGAAAACACAGCTCGCATCCGTGAAGTACGCAAAGCGATTGCTCGCATGAAAACTGTTATTCGTGAAAGAGAGATCGGCGTCAATAATCGATAATCTTTGAGAGGAGGTTCGCACAATGAGTGAACGCAACCAACGCAAAGTTTACACTGGACGTGTCGTTTCAGACAAAATGGATAAAACAGTTACTGTACTTGTTGAAACATACAAGAAGCATCCATTATACGGTAAACGCGTTAAGTACTCTAAAAAGTACAAAGCTCATGATGAGCAGAACCAAGCAAAAATCGGCGATGTTGTACGTATTATGGAAACTCGCCCACTTTCCGCAACTAAACGTTTCCGTTTAGTAGAAGTAGTAGAAAAAGCTGTCATTATATAATGCTCGGAATTAGTTTTCATCCCGAAGGGAGGTTACACAAATGATTCAACAAGAAACACGTTTAAAAGTTGCTGATAACTCAGGTGCTCGTGAAGTACTTACCATTAAAGTTCTTGGTGGTTCAGGCCGCAAAACTGCTAATATTGGTGATGTTATCGTTTGTACAGTGAAACAAGCAACACCAGGAGGCGTTGTTAAAAAAGGCGACGTTGTAAAGGCTGTTATTGTTCGTACAAAGAGCGGAGCACGTCGTGCTGATGGTTCATACATTCGTTTCGACGAAAACGCATGTGTAATTATCCGTGACGACAAGAGCCCACGTGGAACACGTATTTTCGGACCAGTTGCTCGCGAACTCCGTGATAATAACTTTATGAAAATTGTATCATTAGCTCCAGAAGTACTATAATTTTAAAACTAATTGCCTTTAAGGAGGTGCGAACAGATGCATGTAAAAAAAGGTGATAAAGTAATGGTCATCTCTGGTAAGGATAAAGGCAAATCAGGTGTGATTTTAGCAGCTTACCCAAAACAAAGCCGTGTCTTAGTTGAAGGTGTTAATATTGTTAAAAAACACTCTAAGCCTAGCCAAGTGAATCCCAACGGTGGAATCATCAGCCAGGAGGCACCTATTCATGTATCAAACGTAATGCCAATCGATCCGAAGTCTGGTGAACCAACTCGCGTAGGCTACAAAGTGGAAGATGGCAAAAAAGTACGTGTTGCAAAAAAATCCGGTGAAGTTCTAGATAAATAGTTCAAATGAAGAAGGGAGGTACAATGAATGAACCGCCTAAAAGAAAAGTATCAAAAAGAAATCACTCCTGCTCTAATGAGCAAGTTTAACTATAAATCAGTTATGCAAGTGCCTAAGCTAGAAAAAATCGTTATCAACATGGGTGTTGGTGATGCAGTACAAAACGCAAAAGCATTAGATAACGCAGTTGAGGAATTAGCGACAATTACTGGTCAAAAACCGGTTGTAACTCGCGCTAAGAAATCAATCGCTGGTTTCCGCCTTCGTGAAGGGATGCCAATCGGTGCAAAAGTTACCCTTCGTGGTGAGCGTATGTACGAATTCTTCGATAAATTAGTTTCTGTATCTTTACCACGTGTACGTGACTTCCGCGGTATTTCTAAGAAGTCATTTGATGGTCGTGGTAACTACACTTTAGGTGTAAAAGAACAGTTAATCTTCCCTGAAATTGATTATGATAAAGTAAGCAAGGTTCGTGGTATGGATATCGTTATCGTTACTACAGCTAATACTGATGAAGAAGCTCGTGAACTTTTAACTCAATTTGGAATGCCATTCCAAAAGTAATCGCTAAAATAAGGGAGGCGAAAACGTGGCTAAAAAGTCAATGATTGCGAAGCAAAAACGCACGCCGAAATTCAAGGTACAAGAATATACACGCTGCGAACGTTGTGGGCGTCCACATTCTGTATACCGTAAATTTAAGCTCTGCCGTATTTGTTTCCGTGAATTAGCATACAAAGGACAAATTCCTGGTGTGAAAAAAGCTAGCTGGTAAACCCCATTTCTGGGAAGGAGGTAAAAAACAATGGTCATGACAGATCCAATTGCAGATTTGCTAACTCGCATCCGTAATGCGAATATGGTTCGTCACGAAAAATTAGAGGTTCCTGCTTCTAATATTAAGAAAGAGATCGCTGAAATTTTAAAGCGTGAAGGTTTCATTCGTGATGTTGAATATATCGAGGATAACAAGCAAGGCATCATTCGTATTTTCTTAAAATACGGTGCTAACAACGAACGTGTTATCACAGGTTTAAAACGTATCAGCAAGCCTGGTCTTCGTGTTTATGCTAAAACGAACGAAGTACCACGTGTACTAAACGGACTTGGTATCGCATTAGTATCTACTTCTCAAGGCGTTCTTACAGATAAAGAAGCTCGCGCTAAACAAGTTGGCGGAGAAGTATTAGCTTACGTTTGGTAATAGAGTTTCTTAAAGAATGGAGGTGCAATAAATGTCTCGTGTAGGTAAAAAACCAATTGAAATTCCAGCAGGTGTTACCGTTACTATTAACGGCAACGTCGTAACTGTAAAAGGTCCTAAAGGTGAATTGAGTCGTTCATTCAGCCCTGATATGGAAATTAAAATGGAAGAGAACGTAATTAACGTAGTTCGTCCTTCTGAATCTAAAGAACATCGTACAATTCACGGTACAACTCGTGCCCTACTTGCAAACATGGTAGAAGGTGTTTCTAAAGGATTCGAAAGAAGTTTAGAGCTTATCGGTGTCGGTTACCGTGCTCAAAAGCAAGGAAAGAAACTTGTATTGAACGTTGGTTACTCTCATCCTGTTGAAATCGAGCCTGAAGAAGGTCTTGAGATTGAAGTTCCTTCAAACACTAAGGTTACTGTTAAAGGAATTAACAAAGAGCGTGTTGGTGCATTAGCAGCTAACATCCGTGATGTTCGTCCGCCAGAGCCTTATAAAGGTAAAGGAATTCGTTACGAAGGCGAATATGTTCGTCGTAAAGAAGGTAAAACAGGTAAGTAATGCCGCGTAGGTAAACGAAAGGAGTGACCTAAATGATTACGAAGGCTGATAAAAATGCAACCCGTAAGAAAAGACACGCACGTGTGCGTTCTAAACTTTCTGGTACTGCAGCTCGTCCTCGTTTAAATGTGTTCCGTTCTAGCAAACACATTTATGCGCAACTCATTGACGATGTGAATGGAGTTACTTTAGTTAGTGCTTCAACTTTAGATAAAGAAGTTAGTCTTGAATCTACTGGAAATGTTGATGCAGCAGTTAAGGTCGGAGAATTAGTTGCAAAACGCGCAGTAGAAAAAGGTTTAAAAGCTGTTGTTTTTGACCGTGGAGGTTATTTATATCACGGACGTGTGAAAGCTTTAGCTGATGCAGCTCGTGAAAATGGGTTAGAATTTTAAGAGACAAAGGAGGGACACAATAGATGCGTCGTATTGATCCAAACAAACTTGAACTTGAAGAACGCGTAGTTACAGTTAATCGTGTAGCGAAGGTTGTAAAAGGTGGACGTCGTTTTCGTTTCTCTGCTCTTGTAGTAGTAGGAGACAAAAACGGTCACGTTGGATTTGGTACTGGTAAAGCTCAAGAGGTACCAGATGCTATCCGTAAAGCAATTGAGGATGCGAAGAAAAACTTAATCGAAGTGCCTATGGTAGGATCTACTCTTCCTCACCAAGTTATCGGACACTTTGGCGCTGGTGAAATTCTTCTTAAGCCAGCTTCTGAAGGTACAGGAGTTATCGCTGGAGGACCAGTTCGTGCGGTTTTAGAATTAGCTGGTGTTGGTGATATCCTTTCTAAATCTTTAGGAACAAATACACCAATTAATATGGTTCGTGCCACTATGGACGGATTAAAACAATTAAAACGTGCTGAAGACGTAGCAAAATTACGTGGTAAGTCAGTAGAAGAACTGTTAGGATAAGGAGGGAAATCAAATGGCTAACAAATTAGAAATTACCCTCACTCGCAGTGTTATTGGTCGCCCACAGGATCAAAAGGAAACTGTTAAAGCATTAGGCCTTCGCAAAATGCATCAAACAGTTGAGAAGAATGATAATCCTGCTATCCGTGGAATGATTAACAAAGTTGCTCACTTAGTAACAGTGAAAGAAATATAATTTAATTCTTCTTAAATAAGGAGGTGCCAACATGAAACTTCATGAATTAAAACCTGCAGAAGGATCTCGTCACGAACGCAAGCGTAAGGGACGCGGTATTGGGTCTGGTAATGGTAAGACTGCTGGTAAAGGTCATAAAGGTCAAAATGCTCGTTCGGGCGGTGGCGTACGTCCAGGATTTGAGGGTGGTCAAACACCTTTATTCCGTCGTTTACCAAAACGTGGATTTACAAATATCAACCGTAAAGAGTATGCGATCGTTAACCTTGATGCTTTAAATCGTTTCGAAGACGGTACAGTCGTTTCTCCAGAACTTCTTATCGAAACAGGGATTGTAAGCAAAGAAAAAGCAGGAATCAAGATTCTTGCTAACGGCAAGTTAGAGAAAAAGCTTACAATTAAAGCTCATAAATTCTCCTCTGCTGCTAAGGAAGCAATTGAAGCTGCCGGCGGTAACCTAGAGGTGATTTAATGTTTCAGACAATCTCCAATTTTATGCGCGTGGGTGATATAAGACGAAAGATCATATTCACCCTTTTAATGTTGATTGTTTTCCGAATCGGTACATTTATTCCCGTACCGGGAGTGGATGCTGAAGTTTTAAAAGCTCAGGATCAGCTAAATGTATTTGGTGTACTAAATACGTTTGGCGGTGGTGCATTATTGAACTTCTCGATTTTAGCGATGGGAATCATGCCGTACATTACAGCGTCGATCATCATTCAATTGCTACAAATGGATGTTGTACCGAAGTTTACGGAATGGTCTAAGCAAGGAGAAGTGGGACGTCGTAAATTAGCTCAATTTACACGTTATTTCACCATCGTTCTAGGGTTCATTCAGGCTTTTGGGATGTCGTATGGTTTCAACAACATGGCTGGCGGAATGTTAATTAACAACCCTGGTATCGCTAGCTATTTGCTAATTGCTACGGTTTTAACGGCAGGAACGGCGTTTTTAATGTGGCTTGGCGAGCAAATTACGTCCAAGGGTGTTGGTAACGGAATCTCGATTATCATCTTTGCAGGTATCGTATCAGGAATCCCTTCAACATTAAATCAAATTTATGCTCAACAATTCGAAAACGCTGGAGATGCGCTATTCATTCGTATCGTGACCATGCTTCTTATTTTGGTTGCTGTCATTGCGATTATTGTTGGAGTTATTTTCGTTAACCAAGCGTTACGTAAAATTCCAATCCAATACGCGAAGCGTATGGTGGCGGGGCGTACGCCTACTGGTCAATCCACACATTTACCGTTAAAAGTAAATGCTGCTGGAGTTATTCCGGTTATCTTTGCAATTTCATTTATTGTAACACCTACCACGATTGCGCAGTTTTTTGAACAAAACAATGTTACATTGTGGATTCAAAGTGTTTTTGATTATTCACAGCCAATCGGAATGGTAATCTATAGCGCACTAATTATTGCGTTTACTTATTTTTATGCCTTTATTCAAGTTAATCCTGAACAGGTAGCTGATAACTTGAAGAAACAAGGTGGTTATATTCCAGGTATTCGTCCAGGGAAGAGTACACAGGAATATTTAACTCGTGTCTTATATCGTTTAACATTTGTTGGTGCGATTTTCTTAGCGGCTATTGCAATATTGCCGGTGTTTTTCGTAAATTTTGCTGGTTTGCCTCAGTCTGCGCAAATCGGTGGAACAAGTTTGCTTATCGTGATTGGGGTTGCCCTTGAAACGATGAAACAACTTGAAGCTCAGCTTGTTAAACGTCACTATAAAGGTTTTATTAAATAATTCGGTCGTGGGGACAACTAACTGGTTCCCATACCGTTTTAGCCTAAGGAGGAATTCACGTGAATTTAGTTTTAATGGGTCTTCCGGGTGCCGGTAAAGGTACACAAGCCGAGAAAATCGTCGAAAAATACGGCATTCCTCATATTTCAACAGGCGACATGTTTCGTGCAGCAATGAAAGAAGGTACGGAATTAGGCTTAAAAGCTAAATCTTTTATGGATCAAGGAGCGCTTGTTCCAGACGAAGTAACAATCGGAATTGTGAAAGAACGGTTAAGCAAAGAAGATTGTCAAAATGGATTCTTGTTGGATGGTTTTCCAAGAACAGTTCCTCAAGCAGAGGCTCTGGAATCCATTCTGGTTGAATTGGGGAAAAAGATTGATTTCGTTTTGAATATTGAGGTTGATCAAAGCATTTTAATGGAGCGATTAACAGGACGCCGCATTTGTAAAAACTGTGGTGCCACTTATCACTTAGTATTCAATCCTCCTGCCGTAGCGGGTGTATGTAATCGTTGTGGTGGGGAACTGTACCAACGTGCAGATGATAATGCTGAAACGGTAAATAATCGCCTTCAGGTAAACATCGAACAGGCGAAACCATTACTTGATTTCTACGAAACAAAAGGGTACTTGAGAAATATTGACGGCAAACAGGATATTAATAAAGTGTTTGTTGATATAGATCATCTCCTCGGGGGCATAACTGCATGATTATATGTAAAACCCCTAGGGAAATTGAAATCATGCGTGAAGCTGGACGGATTGTAGCATTAACCCATCAGGAATTGAAAAAACATATTGCTCCTGGGATAACGACAAAAGAGCTGGATGAAATTGCCGAAGCATTTATTCGTTCTCATCATGCATATCCTTCATTTAAAGGGTATAATGGTTTCTCTGGAAGCATTTGCGCATCTGTGAATGAAGAACTTGTTCATGGTATTCCTGGTAAGCGTGTCTTACAAGAGGGCGATATTATTAGCATTGATATCGGTGCGAAATATGAAGGCTATCACGGTGATTCGGCGTGGACTTACCCTGTTGGTAAAATTGACGAAGTATCTGCACGTCTTTTAGACGTAACAGAACAATCTTTGTACAATGGTCTTAAGGAAGCTGGTCCAGGTGCGCGTCTATCGAACATCTCCAATAGCGTTCAGACGTATGTAGAATCGAATGGTTTTTCTATCGTGCGTGAGTATGTTGGGCATGGAATAGGGCAAGACTTACATGAGGACCCACAAATTCCTCATTATGGTCCACCTAATAAAGGTCCATTGTTAAAACCGGGAATGGTACTTTGCGTAGAACCGATGGTGAATGTGGGAAGTCGTTTTGTTAAAACTTTGGCTGATGATTGGACGGTAGTAACAACAGATGGCAAGAGATGTGCTCATTTTGAGCATACGATTGCAATTACGGAAACCGGATATGACATTCTAACGATAGTCTAAGAAGGTGATCCAAGGATGGACTATCCTTCTCGATCAAAATTAGGTCAAATAGTCTTAATTTCACACGGGCGAGATGCAGGACAATATGCTATAATAGTAAGGTTGTTAGATGATCGCTTTGTTTTTGTAGCGGACGGCGATAAAAAGAAATTTGACCGGCCGAAAAAGAAGAATCTATTACACCTCGAGCTAATTGATTATGTATCTCTAGAAGTTCAAAGAAGTTTATTAGAAACCGGTCACGTAACGAATGGAAAACTGCGATATGCATTGAAAAAGTTTGAATTCAATAATCAATAAGATTTGTTCACTAGCGTGGAAGGCGAAGGTTTCTCCACAATATGATAAATCTTTGAAGGGAGACTAAGTTCGATGGCGAAAGATGATGTAATTGAAATTGAAGGTACAGTACTTGAAACTTTGCCGAATGCAATGTTTAAGGTAGAATTAGAAAATGGTCATACAGTGTTAGCTCATGTTTCTGGTAAGATTCGCATGCATTTTATTCGTATTTTACCAGGTGACAAAGTAACTGTTGAGCTATCCCCATATGATTTAACACGCGGAAGAATTACTTACCGCTTTAAATAAGTGAGGCTCTTTTCTCAATCTTTGTTCCTAATCCAAGCCATGTTAGTATCGTATTCATGATTAGTAGGAATGAAATTGTATGTAAGGGCTGAGAAAAGTGCCTGCGTACTATATTAATTGCGGATACAAAGAACTTTAACGTAAAAATCGGCTTTTGGATTTTTACAAACAAGATTGAGTGTAAGAACTGAATAAATCTATTGCACTCCGTACTATCAAGGAGGTTAGGATAATGAAAGTTAGACCATCTGTTAAGCCGATCTGCGAAAAATGTAAAGTTATCCGCAGACGCGGTAAAGTTATGGTTATATGTGAAAACCCTAAGCATAAACAAAAACAAGGTTAATATTAAGGAGGTGCGCATATAATGGCACGTATTGCTGGTGTAGACGTCCCACGTGAAAAGCGTGTAGTGATTTCTCTAACATACATTTATGGTATTGGTAAAAGTACAGCACAAAAGGTTTTAGCTGAAGCTGGTGTTTCTGAAAACACTCGCGTTCGCGATTTAACTGAAGATGAATTAAATAAAATCCGTGACATCATTGACAAGCTAAAGGTTGAAGGGGATCTTCGTCGTGAAGTATCTTTAAACATTAAGCGTCTAATGGAAATCGGAAGCTACCGTGGTCTTCGTCATCGTCGTGGTTTACCTGTTCGCGGTCAAAATACGAAGAACAATGCTCGTACTCGTAAAGGCCCACGTAAAACTGTAGCTAACAAGAAGAAATAATCGGTAAAGGAGGTACTTTAAATGGCTCGTAAAACAAATACACGTAAACGTCGTGTTAAAAAGAATATTGAACAAGGTGTTGCACACATTCGTTCTACTTTCAATAACACAATCGTAACTATTACAGACGTTCATGGAAATGCAATTGCATGGTCCAGTGCTGGTGCATTAGGATTTAAAGGTTCTCGTAAATCTACTCCTTTTGCAGCTCAAATGGCAGCTGAAACAGCAGCGAAGTCTTCTATGGAACACGGAATGAAAACTCTTGAGGTAACAGTTAAAGGTCCTGGTGCAGGTCGTGAAGCAGCTATTCGTGCTCTTCAAGCTGCAGGTCTTGAGGTTACAGCAATTAGAGACGTAACTCCAGTTCCTCATAACGGTTGCCGTCCACCTAAGCGTCGTCGTGTGTAATTTTTCTGTATAGATTTTAAATCCCTGTCTATAATGGGAAAAGTAAGATATTTTTTGTCAAATAAATACAGAATCATTCATCCAGTTGTTGTGCACAATCGGGAACGTATACAGGGGGAATTTCAGTTAGGACTCTTAACTGAGATTTCGACGTTTTGAAGGAGGGTAATTTGATGATCGAAATAGAAAAACCAAAAATCGAAACGGTTGAGATCAGCGATGATGCAAAGTACGGGAAGTTCGTCGTAGAACCACTTGAGCGTGGATATGGTACTACTTTGGGTAACTCCTTACGTCGTATCCTATTATCGTCACTCCCAGGTGCCGCTGTCACATCGATTCAAGCTGATGGGGTACTTCATGAGTTTCAAACAATTGAAGGCGTCGTTGAAGATGTTACATCTATCATTTTAAACATTAAAAAGCTTGCACTTAAAATCTACTCTGATGAAGAGAAGACGCTTGAGATTGATGTCCAAGGTGAAGGTGTAGTAACAGCAGCCGATATCACTCATGATAGTGATGTTGAGATTTTAAACCCGGATCTTCACATTGCGACCCTAGGTAAAAACGGTAATTTGCGTATGCGATTAACGGCTAAAAGGGGTCGAGGTTATACGCCTGCTGATCAAAACAAGAGAGAAGATCAACCGATCGGTGTCATTCCAATCGATTCAATCTATACTCCAGTTTCACGTGTCGCTTTCCAAGTTGAAAATACGCGTGTCGGCCAATTAACCAATTATGATAAGTTAACTTTAGATGTGTGGACAGATGGAAGTACAGGTCCTCAAGATGCAGTTGCATTAGGAGCTAAGATCTTTACGGAACATTTGAATATCTTCGTTGGGTTAACGGATGAAGCGCAAAATGCTGAGATCATGGTTGAAAAAGAAGAAGATCAAAAAGAAAAAGTTCTTGAGATGACAATTGAGGAACTTGATTTATCAGTTCGTTCATATAACTGCTTAAAGCGTGCAGGCATCAACACTGTTCAGGAATTAGCGAATAAGACTGAAGAAGATATGATGAAGGTACGAAATTTAGGACGTAAATCTCTTGAAGAAGTAAAACATAAATTAGAGGAGCTTGGTTTAGGCTTACGTAAGGATGACTAATTAGTCCCTTAAAGGTGAGATATGCCAATGCTTTAGGACTTCAACAAAGGAGGGAAACTTTCATGGGATACAGAAAGTTAGGACGCACAAGCGCTCAGCGTAAAGCAATGTTACGTGACTTAGCTACAGATTTAATCATCAATGAGCGTATTGAAACAACTGAAGCTCGTGCGAAAGAACTTCGTTCAGTTGTGGAAAAAATGATTACACTTGGAAAACGTGGAGATCTTCATGCTCGCCGTCAAGCTGCTGCTTTCGTTCGCAATGAGATTGCAAATGCTGAAGAAAACCAAGATGCACTACAAAAGTTATTCTCTGATATCGCTACTCGTTACCAAGAGCGTCAAGGTGGATATACTCGTATCATGAAGCTTGGGCCACGTCGTGGAGACGGTGCTCCAATGGTCATTATCGAATTAGTGTAATATCCTTTTTCATGTTTAGCTGCAGCGTCTACACCCTCGAAAAGGAAGAACTTGATCGTTCCTTTGCCATAAATCAATCCATCATTTAAGGGTGGGCTGATCTTGTGCTTGTTGGGTGTGGAAAGGCGCTGACGCTTTTCTACCAAACAAGGGCATAGGACAGTTTGAACAAACTTGTTCATTGCCCTTTTTCTGTAAGAGAAGATTGAACTAAGCCATTACTAGAGTGTTACGATGGGCATGTATCTTTTGGATCTTTATTTTACGCTAATTCCTCCTTACTTATGAGCGGGAATTATGCTTTACATGTCACGTCTAGCTCACGCACCTCTTTGAAAGGGTTTTTAAAGAGGTGCAGGCTTTATGTAATACACTAGAGCCAATGGAAGACATTTGTTTTGAAAAATAGTGAACTTATTTATATTTTTAAATTGTCTTCGCATACTAAAGGCTCGCCAAAATGGCGAGTTTTCTTTTTAAAGAAATTATCCTGTTGTTGAGATAGAATTCGCGTAATGAGTTTATCTACTTCTAGTATAGTCACAAAGCCTAATAAACGATAAATCAACCGCAGATTTCTTTATTGTTTATATGGTGAAGAGCACTAAGGAACAATTTGAACTTTAATTGTTTTGAAGGCGCCATGCGCTTTTGTTCATTAACTACGAAACATCATTTTGCCCCTCTTTTTTCTCCTCAATACCCAATCCTTATTTAAAAAATGGTATAGTAGATTTCGTTAGAGTTTAGAAAAGAATAGAGAAGTGAAGCGGAGCTGAGAGGAGGATATTATGAAAAAACCATTAGTATCAATCGAGAATGTGCATTTTAAATATGAAGGACAAGAGGAATATGCTCTTAAGGACGTATCCTTACAAATATACGACGGTGAATGGCTTGCAATCGTGGGACATAATGGTTCGGGAAAATCAACACTTGCGAAGCTATTAAATGGTCTCCAATATCCTGAAAAAGGAAGAATTCAAATAGGAGATTTGGAATTGACGGAAGATACGGTTTGGGAAACAAGAAAATTGATCGGGATGGTTTTTCAAAATCCAGATAATCAATTTGTTGGTACAACTGTTCAGGATGACGTCGCCTTTGGTTTAGAGAATAACGGTATTCCCCGGGAAGTAATGGTAGAGAGGGTAGAAGGCTCTTTAAAGCAGGTGCAAATGGAAGCATTTCTGCAACAGGAGCCCCATCAGTTGTCAGGCGGTCAAAAGCAGCGCGTAGCCATTGCTAGTGTTATTGCGCTCCGCCCGCAAATTATTGTATTAGATGAAGCAACTTCGATGCTAGATCCACGAGGAAGAGAAGAGGTCCTCAATGTTATTCGAGAACTGAAGGAGGATCACGATATGACTGTGATCTCCATTACCCATGATTTAGAAGAGGCGGCGAAGGCAGATCGGATGATTGTCTTAAATCGTGGACAACTATATCGTGAAGGTACGCCTGAGGAAATTTTTCAATTGGATGAGGAATTGGTTAAGCTTGGTTTAGATATACCATTTCCAGTGAAAATGAGCAAAATGCTGAGGGAAAAAGGCATTCCTGTTAGCAAAAGTTATTTATCAGAGGAAGCGTTGGTGGCACAATTATGGACATCTCACTCCAGCAAGTAGAATATCGTTATCAAGCAAACTCTCCCTTTGAACGTTTGGCTATTGAGAATGTCTCCATTGACATTCCGTCGGGGACTTACCTTGCGATAATCGGCCATACGGGTTCTGGGAAATCGACTATCCTTCAGCATTTAAACGCGATTTTAAAGCCCACAAAAGGAAAGGTCGTCATTGGTGAGCGAGAAGTGACCAATGCGAAAAAGCAAAAGAATTTGAAAGAAATTCGAAAAAGAGTCGGGATTGTTTTTCAGTTTCCAGAACATCAGCTTTTTGAAGAAACCGTAGAAAAGGATATTTGTTTTGGGCCGATGAATTTTGGTGTTGCTGAGGAAGCAGCAAAGATCCGTGCCAAAGAAGCAATTAGGCAGGTTGGATTATCAGAAGAAATTCTCCAAAAATCACCATTTGATCTCTCAGGTGGACAAATGAGACGTGTCGCAATCGCTGGGGTACTGGCGATGGAGCCCGATGTGATCGTCCTAGATGAGCCCACTGCAGGTCTAGATCCACGCGGACGAAAGGAAATTATGGAGATGTTTTATCAGCTCCATAAAGAACGAAACTTATCCACTGTTCTTGTGACCCATAGCATGGAGGATGCTTCTTTATATGCGGACCAAATTGTGATTATGCATCAAGGTCAAGTATATAAAAAAGGTACACCGCAAGAAATCTTTCATTCCCCTGAAGGGCTGCTTGAGCTTGGGTTAGACGTCCCTGAAGTCGTTCGATTTCAGCAGAAGGTGGAGAAAGCTTTTCAGACAAAGCTAGGTAAAACTTGCTTAACCATTGAAGAGCTGACAGGGGAAATTGAAAAGCTGTTTAAAGGGGGACAACTATTATGATGGATAAAATGATTTTTGGTCGTTATATCCCGGCGGAATCTCCCTTGCATCGAATGGATCCAAGATCAAAGCTCATTCTTGTGTTTGCATTTGTGTGTGTTGTGTTTATTGCTAATAATGCCATTACGTATGGCCTATTGATAGTCTATACATTATTTATGGTTCTATCTTCAAAAGTCCCGATCCGCTTTTTGCTCGGGGGATTGAAGCTAGTATTATGGCTCGTTTTATTTACCTTAATCCTTCATCTTTTTTTCACGAAGGAGGGTGAGATCATTTTTCAATGGGGTTGGGTTATGATTTATGAAGAGGGCTTGAAGAAGGGGATCTTTATTTCTTTGAGATTCTTTCTGTTAATCTTAATGACTTCTCTATTAACATTAACGACGACCCCAATTGAGATTACAGACGGGATTGAAATTTTACTTGACCCGTTGAAAAAGATAAAATTTCCTGTTCATGAATTAGCGCTTATGATGTCCATTTCCTTGCGCTTTATTCCTACGCTGATGCAGGAAACGGATAAGATTATGAAGGCCCAGACAGCTCGTGGAGTGGAATTTTCTGGGGGGCCGGTAAAGGAACGAATCAAAGCAATTATCCCATTGTTAATCCCGTTGTTTATCGGTTCCTTTAAACGGGCAGAGGAATTGGCGATTGCGATGGAAGCAAGAGGCTATCGTGGAGGCGAGGGCCGCACCAAGTACCGTCAGCTCCGTTGGGGACTGGTCGACACACTAATGCTGGTATTGCTTGCAGTACTCGCGGTAGCGCTATTCTTTTTCAGATCATAGGGAGAAGGGAAAAATATGCAGAGGTTAAAATGTAAGCTTGCCTATGATGGTTCAGCATTTTCAGGTTATCAAATCCAGCCGAATAAGCGTACTGTACAAGGGGAGCTAGAACAAGCATTACAAAAGCTTCATAAAGGGCAGGAAGTGAAGGTGTATGCATCAGGACGCACTGATGCTGGAGTCCATGCCAGAGGTCAGGTCATTCATTTTGACACTCCGCTGCAGATCCCAGAGGAAAAATGGGGTGTCGCTCTACAGACGCTCCTTCCGGACGATATCGCGATCCTTGCTGTAACAGAGGTTGCGTCTACTTTCCATGCCCGTTTTGATGTGACGGCAAAAGAATACCGTTATTTTGTCTATACAGAGCAAGCACATGATCCTTTTCGCCGTAATTTTGTTTATCATTATCCCTATTCCATTGATATAACAGCCATTAAGGCTGCCAGTTGCCATTTGCTCGGCGTTCATGATTTTTCGAGCTTTTGCTCAGCTAAAACAGAGGTTGAAGATAAAGTGAGGGAAATGTATGAAATTGAAGTAACGGAGGAAGACGGGCTTCTTGTTTTCCGTTTTGTTGGGAATGGTTTCCTTTACAATATGGTTAGAATTTTGGTAGGGACGCTGCTACAGGTTGGAGCAGGGAAAATGGCAGTGGCGGAGGTTCCTGTTGTCCTTGCAAAAAGAGACCGAATTTATGCAGGCAAGACCGCGCCGCCACAAGGACTGTACTTGTGGAAAGTGATGTATGATTAATGTATAACAACTTGTCCTGGTGTCAAATAATTTCTTGACATATGGGGTACAGTGTTTTATCATAATATGGTATGTATTTTAATCCCACGATAAGCCCCGGAACTTATTGTGATAAAGAATATACGAATATGAAAATGAATTTTGAAAATGAACAATTTTAGGAGGGTAACTCATGCGTACAACGTTTATGGCTAACGCTAACAATATCGAACGTAAATGGTACGTAGTAGATGCTGCAGGCAAGACTTTAGGTCGTCTTACTTCTGAAGTAGCGTCTATTCTACGTGGTAAACATAAACCAACTTTCACACCACATGTTGACACTGGTGATCATGTCATTATTATTAATGCTTCTCAAATCGAATTGACTGGTAAGAAGCTTACTGACAAAATCTACTACCGTCATTCTATGCACCCAGGTGGATTAAAAACTAGAACGGCGCTTGAAATGCGTACAAACTACCCTGAAAGAATGCTTGAGCTTGCAATTAAAGGTATGCTTCCAAAGAATTCTTTAGGTCGTCAAATGTTCAAGAAATTACACGTTTATGCTGGAGCAGAGCATCCACATGAAGCACAAAAACCTGAAGTTTGGGAACTTCGCGGATAATTAAGGGAGGATTTATAAATGGCACAGGTTCAATATATTGGTACTGGTCGTCGTAAGAGTTCCGTTGCAAGAGTTCGTTTAGTTCCAGGCAATGGTAAAATTACTGTTAACGATCGTGATATTACAGATTACATTCCATTCGAAGCACTACGTGAAGTAGTGAAGCAACCATTAAACGCTACTGAAACGCTTGGTAGCTATGATGTTCTAGTTAACGTTAAAGGTGGCGGCTACACTGGTCAAGCTGGCGCAATCCGCCATGGTATCGCTCGTGCGTTACTTCAAGCTGACCCAGAATTCCGTCCAACTCTTAAGCGTGCTGGACTATTAACTCGTGACGCTCGTATGAAAGAACGTAAGAAGTACGGTCTTAAAGGTGCACGTCGCGCGCCACAATTCTCAAAGCGTTAATAACCCATATATATCAAGGGTTTGGCCCATTTGGACTTTTCAAGAGGTTCCCAAATGGGCCTTTTATTTTGCTTGAATATGGCCCCGTGACTGGAATCTGACTGGAATTATTCATGAAAAAATTTCAGATCCTCTCGTCTTGATTTTCATTATCTTCGTTATTTAGAAAACTCACCAATTTTTTGCTAAGTTCTCCATCTGCTTTTTCCGAAATATGCGTGTAAATATCCATCGTTGTACTAATCCTCGAATGGCCCAACCGTTTCTGAATGTCTTTCATCCTTGCACCAGCTGCAAACAGCATAGAGGCGTGTGTGTGCCTTAAACCGTGTACTTTAATATTTTTTATCTTAAATCTTTTACAGGTTGAATGCAGCGTTTCATTCGGGTATGCACTCCGCATCGGTTTCAGGTCAGACGGTCTTGGAAACAAGAAAGGTTCGATATTTGGATTCCCGTGTTCCTCACGTAAGCGCCGGTTCAATTCAATGAGTTTAACCAATACATTAAAAGTTTCATCATCCAGCCCAATCTTCCGGAATGAGTTTTTCGTTTTCGGTTGAAGCAGCTGATAATCTCCGTTGATCCATACAAGCGTTTTATTGATGGACAGTTCCTTTTTATCTTGACATAAGTCACTTTCAAGCAACGCGGACAGTTCACCTTTCCGAATGCCGGTATATAAGAAAGTCCGGAACATCGCAAATACCCGGAAAGAAAGCTCCTGTTCAGCCCGAGTAAGGAAAGTATTAACGGTTTCTTTTTCCCAAAACTCCACGCCTGTATCTTCCTCCTTTGACGAATATTCATCCTCATAGTACGGGTAGGCTACATAGTCCATTGGATTTTCCTTGATGATTTTTTTCCGTTTGGAGTAACGGAATAATAAATCCATCTGGTTCCCGTAATCTTTAAAAGATTTCATTTTCGTAGAGAGTTCATCAATGAATGCCTGGCATTGTTCGGACGTAATCTGATCGATGTATAGCTTACTGAAATTCGGCAGGATATGCTTATTGAATTTTGAACGCTTGTTTGCAAGGGAGGAAATCTTCAATTTCTTTTCCTGTTCCTTCATCCACATATCGTAGACTTCCTCGAAGGTAAAATACTCTTTTTGTATGAACTTTCCTTCCTCAACCTCATTCTGGATTAGGCGTGCTGCTTCCATTGCTTCACGCTTGGTTTTGAATCCCCTCCTTGTCGTGGAACGATACTTTCCCGTTTTTGGGTCTTTCCCGATTGAAAGCTGAACCATCCATAGCTTTTCACCCGATTTTGTGGTGTAACGTGAATAAGATGCCATTTCCCCAAATCCTTTACTTAGTATTCTGTTATGTGCCTTGCTTAAAATGTTTCCATATGAAGATACTCTTATCTCATCTTAGTATTGAAAAGGCGGTAATCTGCGGATATTCGACGGGTGGTTCGGTAGTGTTGGAATTTTTGCTGTCTCATAAAGATCGGGCTCTAGGCGGGGTGATTATTAGTGGAATGTCCGAGGTTCGTGATTTTTATAATGAAAAAAGGATTGCTATCGCTAGGCTGCTGTCTAAAGCTAAAGCGAAACATCTGCTAGGATTGGCCGTATCATGGGGGAATTCAAATACATTTAAAACATTTACTAATATGTTTCGGGATGCCGTTAAGGGGGATCCACGAAATATTTCCCAGTATTATCTTTATAGTTTGCAATATAATTGTACGGACCAATTACATACTATTAGCTTGCCGGTTTAACTAAGGTAAAAACTAAGCATTCATAATAATATGAATAATGACATGAATGTAGGCTTTTTTTCATACTATATTTGGGGGTAGAAAAATGCCAAGAGTAAATTACCGAAGTTCAGATGTTGCCTTAATGGCAAGGATGATGAGAGCAGAAGCCGAAGGAGAAGGAAAACAGGGAATGTTATATGTTGGAAATGTAATTGTGAATCGAGTTGTAGCAGAATGTTTAGACTTTAAAGGTTTAAGAACCGTTAAGCAAGTTATTTTTCAAGTGCAAGGAGGAAATTTTTCCTTTGAAGCAGTTCAAAAAGGGAATGTATTTTATCAAAGAGCAAGAACTTCTGAAAAAAGATTGGCAAAAAAAATTTGGATTATTGGAGAGAACACCCAGCAAAATATGCTCTTTGGTATTTTAATCCTCATGGTCCATGCCCTCCAACATGGTATGGTCAACCTCATTCTGGTCAATTTAAAGAACATTGTTTTTATGAACCAAAACCTGGAACATGTGATGATGTTTATAGAGGTTAAGCTTACTCTTTGAGTAAGCTTTAGTCTGTCGATAAATCCGAAAAATCTCGGTTGCTTCGGCCCGTCTTTTTTGATTGTAAAATTAGTTGCTGATATTTTATGACGAAAAAAGGTGCCTGGCACCTTTTTTTTCACGACTTTGAAACAGAAACCCATTTTAAAATAAGTGCTCTAATTCCAAGTCCAATAAGAATGTAATATAAGAAGGAGTACATGTAATTTCATTTAATATAACAAACAAGGTTAATCCAATTGCATAAGGGTTCCCCGATAAAAGCATATACAAAAGCCATGACAATTTGGGCTGAAATAAATGATTTCCATGTTCGGTTATATTGGAAAAGCAACATATAGGCAACAGGTACCAACGAAACATCAAACGGAAATGCACTTGGAATTACGGGCAGAAATTCAATAGGATATTCCCAAAATGAAAATTGCAACCCTATTGTGTCCAATAAAATTGTGATCACCATGACAATAACTCCAAACAGTATGGATTCTACTAGCCATTCTCGTTTCTTTGTGTATATCCACAAAATCCAAGGTGAAATGAAGAAGGACAACAACAGCCACCATTCCCATGTCAAAAATTCATACTCCAACCACCCCGTCGCATCCATCTCAAATAATTTGTCTTCCAACAATCGGACTTTCTCAACATTTTCATGGCGAGTGCTTACTATAATCACCTCAATAGAGAATATTAATATTACTAAATTATTTTAGCCTTTTGGGGATAATGTATTCCTTAAGTGGGACTTTGCTATTTTCTCACGGATCTGGCGACCCATACAACTTTTTTCTTTTGCCGCTAATTTTTTTTCAAGATACTTATAAACGGGTTAGCATTTGTACATTTTAAAAGAGAAAAAAGGAAGGGGCTTTTCTATTGGTATGGATTTTTGGACTATACTTATTAAATACTGGTTTTATGATCATTATGGCTATTCGTGAGGTTCGGCGACCAGCAGTGGCGTTAAATTGGATAGCCATTAGTTTAATATTCCCTGTGATTGGTTTTGGGCTCTATCTGATTACATCTAATCCCATACGTATGAATGGTGGTCAAAAGCCGGCCTCTACTTCTAACAAATCAGAAAAATTGCCTGATTCGTATAGCCACTCAGCAAAAGTAATCGCACAAGCATTGAACCACATGAGCGTGGGAGGATTAAGGTCTGGTCAAATACAAGTGCTAATAAATGGAATGAAAACGTATGAAAGATTTATGGAATCTATAAAGAACGCCAAAAAAACGATTGACCTGGAATATTACATATATAAAGCCGACCAAATTGGAAGGCGTATGACGGACCTGCTGATCGAACGATCAATGGACGGTGTGCACATCCGCTTTATTAGGGACGGTTGGGGGAGCCGGAAATTATCCAGAACTGAGATTTCCCGGATGATGGATGCGGGGATCGAGTTCAGGACCATTTTTCCTTTACGTCCCCCTTGGATATTTTCAGCCCTGAATAATCGAGATCATTGCAAGATCGCCCTAATCGACGGTAGGGAAGCTTTTACCGGCGGGATTAATATTGGGGATGAATATGCGGGATTAAAGCCAAATGCAGGGTTCTGGCGTGATACTCATGTAAGAATAGCTGGTGAAGCATCATCTGATTTGAAAAATATCTTCGAACACCATTGGAATATCGCTTCGCCAGAACAAATAAAGTCAGTATTCAGAATCAAAACAAAGCCAGGAAAAAATGGTTCCCCAATCCCTGCTACAACCAGCTTACCAAAACCATTTACCATGATGGCAGAATGGAGCAACGAGTTGGCAACTATTCAAGAAGCACACGCGCATAAAGATCCGGGCAGTGAGAAAATGAACCAAGCCTATGTACAAACAGTTGAAGGTAATCCTGGGATTCCTACGCCTTTTATTAGGGAAGCCTACTTTATTGGAATAACACAAGCCACAAAAACCATTGATATCACTACACCCTACTTTGTGCCAGATCAAGATATCATTATGGGACTAAAGACGGCAGTGGCACGTGAAGTACGTGTAAGATTGCTGGTTCCCCGGGAAGTCGATCAAAAAATCGTAGACCGTGCAAGCTTTACTTATTATGGGGAGTTGTTGGAAGCGGGGGTTCATATCTACTTATATAACAAAGGAATGCTCCACGCGAAGACAATGGTTATCGATGGGGAAATTGCGGAAGTAGGAGCAGCAAACTACGATATGAGAAGTTTTCGCTTAAATTACGAAGTGAGTGAATTTTTTTACAGTAAAGACGTGGCAAAAGAACTTACACAGCAATTTGAACAGGATTTAAATGATTCTGTCCCTTTGAAAATGGAGGATTTAAAGCAGCGCTATCCTTCACAGCGTTTAATGCAGCGGGGTGCCCGTCTCCTTTTTCCGTTGCTATAGCCATCAACATCTGAAGAAGGTTTTCTACTATAAAACACTTTCAAAAAAGCCCTAAGGTAATCTAAAACTTGATATTATCCCCTACAAGTAGACAGTGTAAAAAGACCATTTTAAAAGATGGTGTTACACTTAACTTGGAAGGGATTTTTTATGGGGAAAACAGGAAGGTCAAATCAAATATATACAGAAGAATTTAAGGGAAATGCTGTAAAACTGTATAAGGAAGGAAACAAAAGTTATAAAACGTTAACGAAAGAACTAGGTCTTCGAAGCTCAACTCAATTAAAAAGTTGGGTAAAGAAGTTTGATAATAATGAGTCCTTTGAAGATTTAAGAGGGCGTACTAGCAGTAATACAGAATCTAATCCACTTAAGGGACGACCAAAAAAGAGCTTTAAAAGTATTGAAGAAGAAAGAGATTATTATAAAGCTCAAGTTGAATACCTAAAAAAGCGGTATCCAAATCTACACGGGGAGGGATGATTCAAAAATCAAGACGATTTGAATTAATAAATGAATTAAGGGGTAGCTATCCCATCACTTGGTTAATTGAGATTGCACAAGTTTCAAGGTCAGGGTATTATAAGTGGCTTAAATCGAGATCCATTAGAGAAGATAAGCAAACGAAACAAAGGATTTTGGAATCACATATAATGGCTATACACTTTACATACCCTTTTTACGGTTATCCTCGTATGGAAGTGGCCCTAAAAGAAGAAGGATTTCGTATAAATCATAAAAAAGTATATCGGTTGATGAAGGAATTGAATATTCAAGCTGAAATTAGAAAGAAACGTCCATTCTTTGGTAAAAAACCTTCGGTTATTTATTCCAATTTATTAAATCGTAACTTTAAGGCTGTAAAGCCTGATCAAAAATATGTTACCGACATCACGTACATTCAAGTCGGTGATTCATTTTATTATCTTTCAGTTATTCTAGATCTCTATAATAATGAGGTTTTAGCCTGGGAAATTTCAAAGAGGAATGACCTGGACCTAGTTCTTAAAACACTTGATCAATTAATACAAAAAAGAGACGTGTACGGAGCGATCCTACATTCAGATCAAGGCTTCCAATACACGTCTAAACAATACAACAAAAGATTGAAGAATTTAGGAATTCAAGGCAGTCACTCTCGCAAAGGAAACTGTCTTGATAACGCCTGTATTGAATCGTTCTTCTCCCATCTCAAGACAGAGAAGTTGTATCGCTCACAGTTTAAAACAGAAAAAGAATTAATTCAAGTAATCGAAGAATACATATATCTTTATAACTTTAAAAGATTCCAGAAAAAACTAAACCAGTGTGCTCCGGTTGAATACCGAATCACACTGGCAGCTTAGTCTTTTTTAGGCTGTCTACTTGACAGGGGTAAGACCAACTGAGGGCCTATTTGAACAATTATGTTTAAAACGAGCCATTCTTTAACTCTGGTAAATACGGTGGTATTGGTACATTAATGGTTGATGCCGGTATCTCAAGGATCTTTCCAATTTGAATATCGTAGGGTGAAATGAATGCGTTGGCTTTCTGTAGATGTTCAACGGATATGCCATATTGATTAGCCAGCGATTGTAAAGTATCTTCTTCAGTTACGGTATGCTGGGTACGCAACTTTTCGATTTTACATGCTGATTGCTTAAATGTTGGCTGTTTGGATAGTGGATCGGTAAAATCCGCTGTTAACTCATTTGCGGCTTCCCGTCTTTCCCAACTGCCAAAATGAAAGGGAACAAATACTAGTCCTTTTTGTACCACATTGCCAATTCTAGCAAAACGATTGTAGTAAGCAGAATTCGGTGGTAGCTGTACAAAGCCGAGTATTGGCATCTAGTAAATGAGTTTGCAAGCCGGCCCTGCGGAACTTTGCGATTGTATAGTAATCCTCTAAGAGACCTTGTCCGGTTGAATCGCTATTTGACCCTCTCTGTTTTAGAGAATCGGTCGCTTTTTTTACCATTAAATTCATCGCCTCATCCCATGTTGCAGGAACCAACTTTCCGGAAGAATCACGGATCATGGGAGTTAACAGGCGATCAGGGCTGTTATTGGCATACCACTGATTTTCCCCTTTGGGGCCAAGTCTGCCTCTGTTAATGGGGTGGGCACTGTTTCCCTTGATTCCGACTATCTTCTCATCTTTCACGGCTATATAGCAGCCGCAGCCGATTGAGCATATATTACAGGTACTGTACACCCACTTATCAATATCTCCCTGGCTGTACATATTTATATCGGTTCTTTCCGTTTCCCAGGACATTGAACTTCCTCCTTGGATAGTAGTTTTGAGAAAAAAGATTATGCTGTTAGCGAAGGGCAGATATGTAAAAAGATGGAATGATATATTTTGTTTGCTTAGCCCCATAAATCCTTTCCAATTCAGCAGCTGAGTGTTCAAGGTTGGTCTTTATCTCCTGGAATAACGGCATTTCTTGCTGATTCCAGGTACGGAAGATTCATCCATTCAACTGCTCTTTTCCATGCTCGAAATGTAGGGTGGGCTATTTCATTATCATGATAAATAATAGACAGAAATTCTGACATGTTCTTTAGTTCGGCCCCATCATTTGAAAGCTCTTGCATTATTTTTTTAATCATTTCCAGTTGCTCTCTCAAATAGTTTGAAGCAAAATCGCAATCGGGTGATCAGAATTTTCAATTTCCTTTATTGCTTTTTCAGTTTGGTTTTGAAGATCTGAATATAACTCCTTCAGTTGTAACAATAAATTTCCTCTCTTTCATAAATAATTGCAATGCTCGCGGGCAGCGCTCACATTCTTTACTAAATTTCCCAATCATTTGAGGAATATACTTTAGATGGAACCACTTTCCTCCATTAAATGTGAGAAGTTAGGTAATTTTTTTTAAGTCGGAGTAGCCGTAAAAATTTGATGTATCCCTTTTAATGGCTACGAAAAACCCTTAGATCATTTAAATCTAAGGGCTTAACAACACTATTAGTCCACCTAATAAACCGCCTAATAATCCGCTTAGAAATGGGTTAGCCTAATAAGGTCCCCAAAAGAAGGGTCTAAAGGGGAATGGCCTAAAAAAGGGCCTAAAGAAAAATGGCCTTATACCCCAAATCCTTTGGTCTAAATTTTCAACCTGATTATTTTCCTGAGATAAATTGTAATCATATTGCGGTTCTGGATTCATGAAAAGCACCTTCATTTCATTTTTAATCCAGAATATGCATTTACCTATTTTTATTCTTGGGTTAATATCCCTAATTTAAAATGAAAGAGATACACGGTAAAAAAAGAACTATGAAGGCAGAAGGAAATTAAAACGTTGTATACCTATAATGAATTATAAATAAATACTGAGGTTGATACCGGGGATAGGAAAATTTTTTAGAATTGATAATAAAACATTTTATTCGAAGAATAATACTTTTGTACTAAATCATAAACGGGAGGAATGGCATGGCAAATCAAATGGATTACTAACCAAATTAAAGCAAAGCAGAGGCAACATCTATGTTTAATGATGTTCACTAAAGGGAACGGTGAAAAAAATTTGAGATGAGACACATTATCCAAAAAGATGATTCATCGCAATCCTATAATCGTCACCAAATAGAAGAACTGATGGGGATCTGGAAACGAGGTTACTACAGAAAAAATCGTGCTATTCGCCAAAAGTAATTTTAGGTCTATATTCCCGAAAAGAATTTGCCAAAGAAGAAAATTCTGATTCAGGTAATCTAAAAAGGTCAAAAAAAAATTCAAGGAGGATTCATCATGACAGTAATAAATGATGTTAAGACAGCTCTAGCAGGCTTAAAAAGTGCACAAGCAAGTTTCGAAACATTTGCTCTTGGTACAGATAATCAACAGGCAAAG
>NZ_JARGEJ010000230.1:0-454 GCF_029211245.1 Robertmurraya sp. DFI.2.37
AGGCTCACCTCATTTGATTATTTCACACAAATATATTACAAGATACGCACATTGTCAATATAAAGCCTACTGGATTACGAAAGCATAGAACCATTGACATCGAGCCCCCACCCTCTTAAACTCCAAAAGCATACCCCGTCGGGAAAATTCGCCCTCTGGGGCACACTTCCGCAGTTTACCAAAGAGGGCCACTCCATATAATTGGACCTATCATCCGAACTCGTTAAGCTTTAGTTTAACTTCACACACGCTTGACGGAAATGCGCAGCGTTTTAGCAGTCACTCTGCAGAGTGTATAAGTGCGCCATTTTATTTTAAAATGGAATGACCAATTCCAAATGAGGGGTTGGCTCTAGGAAATAAAATGCCCTCTATCGACCTAACCAAATATTCAGCAGGGCATCACTGTAAAAAGTAACAGTGCCCATTTATGCACCGTAAAAAAATTGGCGCT
>NZ_JARGEJ010000231.1:0-454 GCF_029211245.1 Robertmurraya sp. DFI.2.37
CGGGTGATGCGTGAATTAGGCATCAAAACATTGTTCGTATCCAATGCAGCTGGAGGTACGAATGCAGACTTTGAAATTGGTGATCTGATGATTATCAGAGATCATATCAACTTTTTTCCCGAACACCCGTTGCACGGCAAGAACATTGAATACGGCCCCCGTTTCCCGGATATGAGTGAAGCCTACTCCAAAGAACTGATAGACAAAGCACTGGAGATCGCTAAAGAAAAAGGTATCAAAGTACAACAAGGAGTATATATCGGTACACAGGGACCCACCTTCGAAACTCCGGCAGAATACAAGATGTTCCACATTCTTGGAGCTGACGCCGTAGGTATGTCTACCGTTCCTGAAGTTATTGTAGCAAACCATTGTGGCATCAAAGTGTTTGGAGTATCGGTTATCACCGACCTAGGCGTGGAGGGAAAAATTGTGGAAGTTTCACACGAAGAGG
>NZ_JARGEJ010000232.1:0-452 GCF_029211245.1 Robertmurraya sp. DFI.2.37
GGCACCATTTAGAGCCATTAGCTCAGTCGGTAGAGCAACGAGCAATTCATCTATGAATTTGCTGCGAGTTGTACCCATCGAGCTGCTGCTTGAGTTAACTTTCTGAGGTGGGGACATCGTAGATGCTTTATATCTCAAAGTTAAAATTAGATAGCAGTGCATATTTACTTTAGAGCCATTAGCTCAGTCGGTAGAGCATCTGACTTTTAATCAGAGGGTCGAAGGTTCGAGTCCTTCATGGCTCACCAAAGTTTTTTCAGCGTAGGAGAAGATTTTTTTCAAATTACGTTTGTGAAATGACTTTTTATTTTGCGTTTCAATTATTATGCGGGTGTGGCGGAATTGGCAGACGCACTAGACTTAGGATCTAGCGCCGCAAGGCGTGGGGGTTCGACTCCCTTCACCCGCACTTTTAAACCTTTTATGATGCGGAAGTAGTTCAGTGGTAGAAC
>NZ_JARGEJ010000233.1:0-452 GCF_029211245.1 Robertmurraya sp. DFI.2.37
TGGCAGGATATCTTTTCCCGTTTATTTTTGCCGCCATCGGCATCAGTAATATTGCTCCCAAAGGTATTATTCCCGACTCTGTCATCTATTCTTTCTACATCGGCGCATTGATACTGATTCTATGCGTGATCTATACTTCGGCCAAAGTAAAGGAATTTCCTCCCGAAGAATATGCAGCATATCATGGCATCACCCATGAAAGCAAAAAAGAAAAGACAAATATGTTCAAATTGCTGGTCAAGGCTCCCAAAGCCTTTTGGACAGTAGGACTGGTACAATTTTTCTGCTGGGCAGCCTTCATGTTCATGTGGACTTACACCAATGGAACAGTTGCTTTGAATGTGTTCGACACACCGGTCATAACAACCATGACAAACGGTGTTTCCAGAGTGGTACTGGATACACAATCCGCACAATACCAGACAGCGGGAGATTGGGTCGGGATCTTATTT
>NZ_JARGEJ010000234.1:0-451 GCF_029211245.1 Robertmurraya sp. DFI.2.37
TTCACGCTTTCTTACAGTCGAACTTGCCAAAAATGACCCTCGACAACTCCAACAAACATTCAATACAGCCTTTATATTACATATAGGAATTGCAATTATAGTCTTGTTTTTGGCTGAAACGGTCGGACTTTGGCTGTTATTCGAAAAATTGAACATTCCAGATGAGAGAATGAGTGCAGCTGTTTGGGTGTATCAATTTTCAATAATTTCCTCAATGGTCAGCATCACTCAAGTTCCATACAATGCGACTCTTATTTCGCACGAAAAAATGGACGTGTATGCTATTGTGGAAATTGTTGGATCACTGTTGAAGTTGCTGATCGCTACACTTCTACTTATTACAGTATGTGATAAGCTCATTTTATATGGAGGACTTATGCTCTTATCTTCATTCTTGATTGCAATGACATATCGCATTTATTGCATTAGGCATTCGTCATAATGCCTAATG
>NZ_JARGEJ010000235.1:0-449 GCF_029211245.1 Robertmurraya sp. DFI.2.37
CTGAACTTCATGCGGTGATAGCTGTGAATACAGATTCGGATTCATTGATTATCTGTAACGGATATAAGGACGAAAGTTATATCGAGCTGGCTCTGCTGGCACAGAAGATGGGGAAACGCATTTTCTTGGTAGTGGAGAAAATGAATGAATTACGCCTGATAGCCAAAATGGCAAAGCAGCTGAATGTGCGTCCTAACATAGGTATCCGCATTAAGCTGGCTTCTTCGGGAAGTGGTAAATGGGAAGATAGCGGAGGAGATGCCAGTAAGTTTGGCTTGACATCCAGTGAATTGCTGGAAGCGCTTGATTTTCTGGAAAAGAAAGACATGAAGGACTGTCTGAAACTGATTCATTTTCATATAGGCAGCCAGGTGACTAAAATACGCCGTATCAAGACAGCTCTGCGTGAGGCATCGCAATTCTATGTGCAGTTGCATGTGATGGGATTT
>NZ_JARGEJ010000236.1:0-446 GCF_029211245.1 Robertmurraya sp. DFI.2.37
GATCCTTCTCTGGATCCTAATGTAACCATCGTGAGCCGGCAATCTCAGGAGGAATGGAACAGTCGCTATATGTGGTATCCGGGACAACTGGCTGCTTTCTACCAGCAACAATGTGCCCGTATCTCAAAAGAGCGTTGCGTTAATGTAGGATATCCGGGTAAATTTTTTGCAAAGAACAATCATGCCTGGTTCAGAAAAGAGGTAAGATTGAAAAAGGAAAGTAGTCTTTGCTGGGAGGGTCCGTCGGATATTATTCTTTATATAAATGGTGTAAAACAGTCTGTTTCCGGTAAACAGGTTATTTTACCCGTGGGCAGATCCTCTTTATTGTTTGAGGTGACAACGGATGACTCATTACCTTGTATCATTCTGAAAGGGGCGGGACTGGAAAATCCGGATGAATGGCAAGTCAGCATGGATAAAGAGCATTGGACAATACCCGAGAG
>NZ_JARGEJ010000237.1:0-445 GCF_029211245.1 Robertmurraya sp. DFI.2.37
TTAACTTGGAGTGTCGTAGAATCCGTGCCCGTACACGAACATATTAAGACACAGACAGGAGATTATCTGAGATATATCGAGAACTATAAACAGAGTTTGCGTAATCTGGCAGCATGTGGTATCTATATTGTGACTTATAATTTCATGCCTGTATTGGATTGGACCCGTACGGACCTGGCATATACGTTGCCCGATGGTTCCAAGGCATTGCGTTTTGAGCGGGCTGCTTTTGTAGCGTTCGATTTGTTCATCTTGAAACGTCCGGGAGCCGAAAAGGAATACTCGGCCGAAGAGATAGAAAAGGCAAAAGCGCGTCTGGCACAAATGGATGAGGAAGAAATTCATCGTCTGACACGAAATATGATTGCAGGATTGCCCGGTTCGGAGGAAAGTTTTACATTGGAGCAATTCCAAAATGAACTGGACCGTTACAAGGATATTGATG
>NZ_JARGEJ010000238.1:0-444 GCF_029211245.1 Robertmurraya sp. DFI.2.37
CAAAAGGGAAGCGGTCGGTTAATCCTCTCCATGGTAGGATTACACGGATATAAGCACCGCCGGAGGATGAGACAGAACCTAACCTATCCGTTAGTTATCTATGTGGAACATGGTAAGCCTGTATATCTCCTGTCATGTAAAAATGACAGGTAAGCTGACAGCAATGAAAGCCGAATGGTGTGCAGGTATAAGATAACAGAAAAAGCGAATGCCGTTCTGTAATGGAGCGGATACGGATTGAACCGACATCACGGGCTGATGTGGGCGACATCATCCGACACGAAAGTGGGCAGACTTCTGTGACGACATTAGGTAGGCAATCAAACCGAATGTTGTCAAATGGTGATTCTTTACAATTAACTTTTAGAACTTTCAAAAGGAGGAAAGCAAATGAACGAAAACAAGACATCGTGTGCGCCTGCTGACAATCAGCAAACACTTTGG
>NZ_JARGEJ010000239.1:0-443 GCF_029211245.1 Robertmurraya sp. DFI.2.37
AAGAAGGAAGTGGGAATTGACAATTGGACATACTTATTGGATAAACTAAGGTAACAGTGTTGTAAAGAAGGAGTCAAAAACGGAATATTTGAGTCATGAAAAGTTTATGAGAGAGGCTATTAAAGAAGCAAAAAAAGCGGAATTGTTGGGGGAAGTTCCCATTGGTGCAGTAATCGTTTATAAGGATGAAATAATAGCAAGTGCTCATAATCTAAGAGAGTGGAAACAGTCTTCTATTGCTCAAGCAGAGATACTTGCTATTGACACGGCATGTAAAAAGCTGGGAACCTGGAGATTAGAAGAGGCGACTTTATATGTTACACTTGAACCTTGTCCGATGTGTGCTGGTGCCAGTATGCTTTCTCGAATTGCGAAGGTAGTATACGGCGCAAATGATCCTAAAGGAGGATGTGCTGGTACGTTTATGAATCTGCTCCAAGATC